>NZ_JBSFNQ010000018.1:0-105156 GCF_053981115.1 Streptomyces sp. NPDC003691
CAGGATGGGCAAGGAAACAGGGCTGGGTACGGGCAAGAAGGGGCGCTGGGGGTCCCACCATGCCGAAGGCATAGGGGGCGGAACTGCGCGACAAGCCCACGACGGCCAGCAGTCGGACAGCGAACCCCGCCCGGCATGGCGCGACCCCACACCCCCCAACGCCCCGCAGGGACACGCACCCCCCGTCAGATGATTTTGCCGATGTCCGGGATGCCCTTGCCCTGCGAGATCAGGCGGCCGTCGCGGACCACCTGGAAGGTCACCGAGCGGTTTGCCGCCCGCGGGTAGCCGCTGAAGCCCTGGAGTTCGGCGTAGTCCCAGTGCAGGGTGGGCGTCAGGCCCCCGGTGGTGAACTCGGCGCCGGATTCCAGCGCCCGGAGGAGCCGCCGCGAGTTCATCGTGTCGGAGTCCGCCGCGCGGATCGCCGCGGTCAGGACCGAGTAGGCGATCCACGTGGTCTGGACGCCCGCGTCGGCCGGGTCGATCCGGTCGTCGCCGAAGGCGTGCTCCTCGATGACCTTCTTCATCAGGTTCCAGCGGGAGTCGTCCGCGGCCGGGTACCAGCCGGTGACGAACGCCCCCTCGTAGGGTCCCGTCCGGCCGCCGGTGCGGTTGATCAGCGGCTGGTCGACGCTGCCGCTGACCGACGAGAACCGGATCTCGCGCCCGTCCTCCGGCAGTCTGCGGTACGAGTCGACGAAGGTCTCCGTACGGTTCCCGAGCGCCGCCGTGACACAGCCCGGCCGCTCGTCGGAGCTGCCCTCGGCCCCCGCTCCGGCCCGCTTCCGGGCCGCCGCGGCCTCCCTGGTGTAGCCGTTGGCGTTGTCGGGGGCGCGGACATCGGCGGGGGCGGGCCGGCCGCCGTGGGCGAGCCCCGCCGCCAGCAGCTCCGGCAGTGCGTCGCCCGCCGCGGTGTCGGGCCGAACGATCGCCACCCGGCGGCACTCGCCGGCGAGCTGGACACCCTGCCCGGCCAGCAGTGCCGCCTGCCCCGCGTTGACCGGGAAGGAGACCGGCGACGTGAACTCGCTCTCGGAGACCCCGTAACCGCCGATGAACGGGATGAACGCCGCCTGGAGCGGCGCCAGGAAGTCCCTGCCGTGCTGGCTGTACGAGCCGACGACCGCGTCGACCTTCTCGCTGACCGCCTTGCGCGCACAGTCGGACGCCCCGCGCGTGGTGTTGCCCTCGTTGCAGGTGATGACCTTCAGCTCATGGCCGTCGATACCGCCGGTGGCATTCGCCCAGCGGGCGTACGCCTTCGCCATGGCGGGCATGCCGGGCATATTGGTGGCGTCGGTGCCCTCGGGGGCGAAGGTCATCACGGTGATCGTTTCGGGGCCGTCGCCGAGGCCGGGGAGGGTTCCGCAGCCCGTGAGAAGGAGCACACCGGCCAGGGCCGCGGCCCCCGCGGTACCCCTCCGCCTGCCGCGGCCGCGGGTCCGGGGTCCGGCCGGGCAGTCCGCCAGGCCGGCGGACGGCCCGCCGGTCCGGTGCGGCCGGATGCCGTCGGGAACGGGCCCGCCGCGGGCTCCGGATAGGGGGAAGTGACGCCTGCTGTCCGTCATGCGCCCTCACGTTTCCGCCACCCGGGTAACGGCGGTGTGTGCGTCGCGGGCGGCGAGATGGCGGGCTGGTGAACAGCGGGAACCGGGGGGCCGCCGGGGCGTGAGGGGTGGGAACGTACGATCGAAGGCGTGCAGTCCGCCCCGAATCCCCCTTCCCGCCGCGCCCGCCGCTCCTCCACCATGGGTGGTATGCCGCTCAATGACATGCCCTGGTGGCGTTGGCGCAGCAATGTGCGCTCGGCGCTGCACATGCTCTCCGACCCCACCTTCCACCAGGACACCTGGCTGGCGGGGAGGGAGGGCTACGGTGATGTGACCGACGCCGTCTACCGGCTGGTCGAGGACACCTGGCTCGACAACTGGTCCGCCGAGAAGTACATCGGGACGATCTTCCGGGACGCCACCGAGGCCGCCCTGGTGGACGCGGCGGTGCTGCGGGTGCTGCGCATCATGCACCAGGTCGGCCCGGACGCCCCGGTCTCCGCCTATCTGGAGCACCCCGGCTGGCCGGACGCGGTCCGGGCGACGCGCGAGGCGCATGTGCGGCTCGCGGGCAACGACGGCGAGGACCCGGATACCCCTCCGCGGTCGCTGGACATCCTGAGGATCATGAACCGGTCCGCCTGAGCGGCGGACTGAACGGAACCCTCCCGTCCGGAAGCCTGTAAGTCCGGAGGCTCGGAGGTCCGGAAGCCCGGAGCGGGCCCGTGCGGGGCGCCCGTGTCCGGTCGGCGGACGAAACCCCTGCCCGGGGCGCCTCTATGGCACCCTACAAAGATGACCGAACAGTATGTGCTGACGCTCTCCTGCCCGGACAAACAGGGCATTGTGCACGCGGTGTCGAGTTATCTCTTCATCACCGGCTGCAATATCGAGGACAGCAGCCAGTTCGGCGACCAGGACTCCGGTCTGTTCTTCATGCGGGTCCAGTTCTCGGCCGAACCGCCGGTCACCGTGGACAAGCTGCGGGCCAGCTTCGCCGCCGTCGGCGACTCCTTCGCGATGGACTGGCAGATCCACCGCGCCGACCAGCCCATGCGGGTGGTCCTGATGGTCAGCAAATTCGGTCACTGCCTCAACGATCTTCTCTTCCGCTCCCGGATCGGCGCACTGCCGGTGGAGATCGCCGCGGTCGTCTCCAACCACCGTGACTTCGAAGCGCTGGTCGGTTCGTACAACCTCCCCTTCCACTACCTCCCGGTCACCCGCGAGAACAAGGCGGAGGCCGAGGCCGAGCTGCTGAAGCTGGTCCGGGAGGAGAATGTCGAGCTGGTCGTCCTCGCCCGCTATATGCAGGTCCTCTCCGACGACCTCTGCAAGGAGCTGAGCGGCCGGATCATCAATATCCACCACTCCTTCCTGCCGAGCTTCAAGGGCGCCAAGCCCTACCACCAGGCCCATGCCCGCGGTGTGAAGCTGATCGGGGCCACCGCCCACTATGTGACCGCCGATCTCGACGAGGGCCCGATCATCGAGCAGGAGGTCGAGCGCGTCGGCCACGAGGTCACCCCGGACCAGCTGGTCGCGGTCGGCCGTGATGTGGAGTGCCAGGCGCTGGCGCGTGCGGTGAAGTGGCACGCCGAGCACCGGATCCTGCTCAACGGGCGTCGTACGGTCGTCTTCGCCTGACCGGACCGTCCCCCGGCGGGGTGGCGGTGTCCCGGGGTCATGAGACCCGGCCCGGCACCGCCCCGCCGCTGGCCGGGCGCCGAGTCCCGCTCAGGGCCCGCTCAGAGCCTGCTCAGAGCCTGCTCAGCGACGCCGCCGCGAACAGCACGTCCCGGATCGCCTCCCGGTCCCCGTCCTGCCCGGCCGCCGCCTCGTGCGGCGGTACGTGCCCGGCCACCAGCTTGCAGAACTCCACCGCGTCCAGCGCCACCTGCGCGACGGTGTGGTCCGGTGAGCCGAGCGCGGCCGGGGAGTCCAGCGGGATGTACCAGTTCCCGCCGCCCGCGCCCTCCACCTCCAGATGGACGGAGCGCCCCGGCGCACCCGCCGCGACAAGCTGTTTCACCGGGCCCGCGAGCCCGGCCCGCCGCCGTCCCGCGAGCGCCGCGGGCAGCAGCCGGGCCGCCAGGTCGATCATCCGGTTGAGATGCGGTCCGCGCGGCGGATCGTACGGATAGGCCACCGCGCCCGCGATGTCGTCCGCGTGGATCCAGCACTCGAAGGCGCGGTCGATCATCGAGTCCCGCAGCGGGAGCGAGAAGTCGCCGTACGACACCGACAGATCGGCGGCGCCCGGTCCGGCGAACGAGACCGTACGGATCAGGGCATGGCTCTGGTCGCGCCACGGCGGCAGCACCGCCCGGCCGCGCGGCCCCGACTCGGCCCGCCAGAACTTCTCGGTCCGCTCCGCCGGTACCCGCGGCGCCTCGCGCCCGATCGGATCGGCGAGCCCGAGGGCGCTCGCCACCAGCCCGTCGACGCTCATCAGATGACCGATCACCCGGCTGACGGTCGTCCACTGCTCGACCGCCTGCCGCCCGTCGAACCAGCGCAGCGGCACCGGAACGTCCCAGTCGCGTCCGCGGATGTCCCGCAGCAGGGCGTCCAGCCGGGCCGTCTCGGCGTCGTACGGTGCGGCCCAGTCCGGCACCGGAATCGCGGGCGGGCGGCGGACCAGGCAGTTCTCCAGCACCCGGAACCGCAGGGAGGCCGGCAGGTCGAGTTCCCGTTCGGTGTGGAGCAGTTCGACCGCGCCGCGCAGCCGCAGCGCCTCGTCGGCACAGGGCGAGCAGTCGCCGAGATGGGCCTCGACGGCGGCGGTCTCCTCCGCGGAGCAGGCGGCCAGCGCCCAGGCACCGAGCAGGGACTTCAGCACGCGGTGCGTGAGCGGCCCGTCGGATCCGGCATCGGCATCGGATCCGGCATCGGGATCGGTACCGGCACCGTTACCAGCACCAGCACCAGGACCGGCACCGCGATCGGCTTCCCCGCCATCGGCGGCCGCCCCCGCCGTGGCCGGTTCATCCGGTGTCCCCGGGGTACGGGGCGCACCGGTCCCGGCGGCCGGGTGGCGGACCGCCTCCCCGGATCCGTCGTCCTCCAGCGGCGGCCCGGTCACAGGGAGCGCCCGTGACCCGGGGGTGAGCCGCCCTCCGCCGGGCGGCTGTGGGCGGTCGACAGCAGTTGCAGCCCGAGCCGGAGCCGCCGCCGGGCCTCGTCCTCGGTCACCCCGAGGTCCGCGGCGGTCTGGCGGTAGTCCCGCCGCTCGAAGTACGCCAGCTCCAGGGCCCGGCGCAGGGGCGCCGGCATCGAGGTGCGTATGTAGTCGGCACGGGCCTCGGCGGCGGCCCGCCGTACCCGCTGCTCCAACTGCTCGGTGGTGCCGTCCGCGCCCCGGGCCAGCTCGGCGGCGCCGGTACGGCGCAGTCTCTCCACGGCGTGCCGGTTGGTCACCCCGGCCACCCAGGAGCGCATCGACCCCTGCCGCGGGTCGTAGGCGCCGGGGTTCTCCCAGAGATAGCCGAAGACGTCCCGGGTGATCTGGTCGGCGGCCTCGTCGTCGTCGAGCACCCGGTGCGCCAGGCTGTGGACGAGCGAGGCGAACTTGTCGTACAGCTCACCGAGCGCCGCGGCCTCGCCCCGGGCCAGCCGCTGCTGCATCCGGCGGTCCCAGCGCGGCTGCGTGTCCTTAGCCATCGGTCCCGGCCCCCACCCTGTCCGCCCTCGTCCGCCATCGCTGCCGTTGCTGTAGCCGCTGCCGCCGCTGTTGCCGTCGCTGTCGTGTGTCGTCCGTCCGTATCCCTGCCCGTACCCGTTCCGCTTCCCGAAATGTAATGCGCGCACCGGGTAGTGCACGCCCCTTTGCGCCAAGTGCGCCCCCGGAGGCGGGCCGAGGTGGTATGGGGCCCACGGGCCCCCGGCGTCCTTGCAGGTCGCCGTCGGCGGCCGGGGCTCCGGGGCTGCTCTCCGGCCTGTCACCAGCGGTTTGTTTTCCGTTCCCGTGGGGTCAATTGGCGGGTAGTTGCACGCGTCAGCCTCCCGGGGCCTTACGCTCCCCGCATGGACAGCGCAGAGTACGAGCGCAAGATCGCGTCTCGGTTCGCCGTATTCGACCAGGACGGCAACGGCTACATCGACCGCGAGGACTTCAGCGGGGCGGCCGCCAGGCTGCTCGCCGAGTTCTCCACGACTCCCCGCTGCGACAAGGGGCAGGCCCTCTACAGCGGCGCCGAGGCGTTCTGGCAGGGCATGGCCGGAATTGCGGATGTCGACGGCGACCAGCGCGTCAGCCGCCAGGAGTTCATCACCGGCGCGGTCAAGCGGCTCCGGGACAATCCGGAGCGCTTCGCCGAGATCGCCCGCCCCTTCCTCCGCGCGGTGATCGCGGTGGCGGACACGGACGGGCAGGGCGTGACGACCGGTGCCGCCGAGCGGGTCCTGACCGTCCTGGGCGTCGCCCCCGACCTCGCCGCCGTGGCCTCCCGCGCCCTCGACGGCGACGGCGACGGCCGGATCCGCGAGGACGAGGTGCTGAAGGCGTTCGCCGCGTACTACGTCACTCCGGAGCAGCCGTAGTTCCCGGAGTGTCCGGAGCACCGGCCTGGAGCCGGTCCCCGGCCCTCCGCGCCCGGGGAGGACCACCGTCTTCTCCCGGGCAGAGGGTGACCGGCCGTCAGGAGGCTGCCACGAACCTCCAGCCGGTTTCGAAGCCGTCCCCCCGGTTGACCGAGGACACATAGGTGCCGGACGTCTCGGGGGCGGCGACGGCCACGACACCCCCGCCGCTGTGACCCCCCTTGTAGCGCAGGCGGAGACCGTCGGAGCCGGTGGGGTGCGGCTCGGCGGGCCTGGCGGGGCTGTAGCTCGAACCGGCGGAGCCGGGATAGCCCATGGCCCAGATCTGCGACCAGCCGTCCGCGGCGAGGGGCTGCTGGACGAAGGTGTCGCCCTCCAGCTGGTGGACCAGGGCCATACCGCTGTGCACGTTGGTGATCCGGAACCAGGTGTAGAACTGGTTCTCGTCGTTGAAGACGGTCACCCGCCAGCGCTGGTTGGCACCGCCGTGCCGCGGCCACAGCAGCATGCGTCCGCCCGCCTGCTGCGAGGCGCCGGCCATGTCCCACACCAGATTGGGCTGCCCGGCGAGGTGGATGAACACCTCACCGTCCGGGATGTCGAACGTCGCGTCACGGTCACGGATCCGAGGCATACCGATTCCCCTCCACCAAGTCGTCCGGTACGGCCCCGGCGGCACCGACCGGGACGCCGGGGGAGTGCTGAACCGCCTCCACGATGGCGACCGCACGGCCCCGGTGTACAGAAAGCCGAACCGGCCACGCCATCCGGCCACCGGGAGTCCGGGCGGCCCGGGAATCCGGGGGCGAAAAAGAGCGTGATCGAATATCAAACTAGTGATCGAAAACCGTGGTGTTTGAGGCTATGCTCCTCCGCAGCAAGGCCGTAGCGCAGAGGTCGTCGCGCCCAAGCATCGAGCTGGAGGACGTCGGTTCGAATCCGACCGGTCTTGCGTCTACTTGCTGTCGACGCGCACGCCGGGCCCCGGCGGAGGACCGGTGGAGTGGTGATGGACCAGCCGACAACGCCCGTACGCTGCCCCGCGATCGAGCACCCCGATCTGCCGCTCGCCGATCCCGCGCTGCTCGCACCGCTGACGGCCCGGCTGGCCGACGCGCGGCCCGTCGCCGCGGACGAGACGTTCCCGCTGGGCACCCTCCGCGCCGACGGCCGGGTGGACCTGTGCAAGCAGGGACTCGGCCCCGGAGGCGCGGCCCGCCTGCTGCCCGCGGCCGCCGCCTCCCCGCACGCGGAGCACCTGCTGCTCGGCACCAACGCGCTCGGCGACGAGGGCGCCCGGTCCGTCGCCGCCGCCCTGACCGCCGCCCGGGACGCCGGGACCGCGCACGGCATCCGGACCCTCTACCTCGGCTGCAACCGCATCGGCCCGGACGGTGTCACCGCCCTCGCGGACGCGCTCGCCGACGACCCCACGGTCCGCGCCCTGTGGCTCAAGCGGAACCCGGTCACGGAGACCGGCGCCCGTACCCTCGCCGTACTGCTGCGCCGCAACAGCGCGCTGCGCACCCTGGACCTCGTCAACTCCGGAATCGGACCCGGGGGCGTACGGATCCTCTTCGACGCACTCCTGGACCGCGGCGCCCCGCTCGAACGGCTCTTCCTCGGGGGCAACGGACTGACCGCCGCCGACGCCCCGCTGCTGGCCGCCCTGGTGCGCGACGCCGGGGTCCGCGAGCTGTACCTCCCGGCCAACCACCTCGGTGACGAGGGCACCGCCGTGCTGGCCGCGGCCACCGACCCGGCCCGGCCGGTACGGCTCGGCCTGGGCGGCAACGGCATCGGCCCCGCCGGAGCCCGCGCCCTCGCCGACGCCCTCGGCGGTATCGAAACCCTCGACCTGGGCCGGGCCATGTCCGAACGCAGCCTCGGCGCCCCCGGCAACACCACCGGCGACGACGGCGCCCGTACCCTGGCCGCCGCCCTGCCCGGCAGCCCGCTGCGCCGCCTGGAGCTGTGCCACACCGGCATCACCGGCCGGGGCGCCAAAAGCCTGCTCGCCGCACTGCCGGAAGGGCACCGCCTCGAATACGTGGGCCTGGGCCCCGGCACACCCCGCCGCGTCAAGCGCTCCTTCGCCGAGCGGCTGCGGCCGGTCCTGCCGACCCACCCCGACCTGCGGGCGATCGGGAGCGTGTACCGGTGACCGCGCGACCGGTCCCGCCCGGCGGCCTCGCCCCGGAGGACGCCTCCTCCTGGGCCCGCATCCGCCGCTACGCCGTACCCCGCTGGATGATCGAACGGGCCACGGAGGCCCGGGAGGCCGGTGACTGGCGGGCCGCCTGCGCCGCGGCGGCCGTGGACGCACCCGACGACCTCGACCCCTGGCGGATCGCCGACCGGTACGGCCCCGACGTGGCCGCCCGGGTCGCCGACGACCTGCGGCATCTGGCGCCCGACCTGCTGCGCTGGCACTTTCCGCGGGTGCTCGGCGGCCAGACCACTTTTGCTCCCGCCCACCGCGTCGTCCTCGCCGCGTACGGCGAATTCGGCCCCGTCCTGTCACTCACGAACACCCCGATGCTGAACGGGCCGCAGCGACTCCTCCTGCACCTTGTCCCCGCCATCCCGCCCGGTCGCGACATGCGGCACGGACTGGAGTACTCCACGCAGGACTGGACCGCCGCCCGCCGTTTCTGGGACGCCCGCCGCACCGGCGAACTGCGCCTGAGCGCGGGCGCCGCGAACGCCCGGGGCAGGCTGCCGTTCCTCCACCCCGACGGCACACCCCTCACGCCCGAGGAGCTGCCGGACGAGCATCCCGGCAGCGGCGACCCCGCCGCCCTCGCGGAATGGACCGCGGTCCTCCAGGCACGCGGCGAGCACACCGAGGCGTACGCGGCCGCCGGTCTCGGCCTCGACCTCACTCCGCCGGCGCAGGGCCGCCACTTCTCCGGGAAGCTCGATGTCGCCCAGATGGTCTCGTCCATCGCCCCCGACCTCACCCGTATCGCTCCCGAGCTGAGCCTGCTCGCCCGCGCGGGCCGCGGGCCGGGATTCCTCCTCGCCGCCGGGTGGCGAGGCCATCTGCTGTTCGAGCTGGACCCGGCCGACCCCGACGGCGCCCCGCCTCGGGTCACCGGCCATGACCGGGGCCAGCAGGAAGACAATCCCCGGGTCCCCTCGTACGTCTGGGAGCGGCTGCCCGACATCGGTCTGCTGCGGGCCGGGCGGATCCGGCCCGAGGAGTTGCACCCGCTGGTCACCGCCGCCCTGTTCCCCGACGCCGGGCCGGCGACCGGGCCGCCGCCCGGCCCGCGGCTGCCCGAGCCCGTCCGGGTCCGCTGCGGCGGCGTATGGCACGAAGTCGTCTCGCGCGACGGCACACTGTCCGGCCCGCACACCGAACAGGAACGGCAGCGCGAACTCGCGCTGCGCGCCTTCGGCGGCACCATCAGCGGCTGCTTCGCCGCACAGGCCGCGTGGACCAGCGGCGAGGGGCGGCTGCCGAAGGCCCTGCGGGAACAGCGCAACGCACTCTTCCTGCACGCCCAGCACGGCGACACCCCCGCCGTGACCGCACTCCTCGACGCCGGTACGGATCCGCATATCCGTGACGGCAGAGGCCGCGGCCTGCTGCATGTCCTCCATCTCCTCGACCACCGGGAGCTGCTGCCGCGCCTGCTGGCCGCCGGGCTCGACCTGGAGACGAAGGACGGGGTAGAGCGCACCCCGCTCCAGAGCGCCGTCCACGACGGCGGCTCCGCCGAGCTGGTCCGGGACCTGCTCGCCGCCGGGGCCAGGATCGACGTCACCGACGAGATGGAACTCTCCCTCGCCCAGGTGATCCGCCGCTACAAGCGGACCGATCTGGCGTTCCTGAGCGACCGGGTGGTCCAGGAGCACCCGGGCATCGGCTCCGACTGGTTCGACGACCATATGGACCAGCGGGACTCCGATGAGGACGAGTGGGACGAGGAGTACGAGTACGAGGAGGAGCCGGAAGACGACGAGGACGACGAGGACAGCCACCCGTGACCGCTCCCGCTCCCGCCCGCGCCGCCGTGCCCGCGGCCCTCGCCGCCGCCGACGACCTCAACACCCGGCTGAGCGCCACCAGGACCGAACCCGCCGCCAACCCGCAGCTGGAGGCCCTCGCCCTGGCCGTGACGGCGAACCAGCCCGTCCTGCTGTGGGGCGAGCCCGGTATCGGCAAGTCCGCCGGTATGGAACAGCTCGCCGGTGCTCTCGGCGTACACCTGGAGACCGTCGTCGCCAGCGTCCATGAACCGTCCGACTTCGCCGGACTCCCGATCGTCGGCGACGACCCCGCGGCCGACGGTGTGCCGATGGCGCCGCCGGACTGGGCCGTCCGGCTCGCCCGTACCGGGCACGGCCTGCTGTTCTTCGACGAACTGTCCTCGGCGCCCCCGGCCGTGCAGGCCGCTCTGCTGCGCGTGGTCCTGGAACGCCGGGTCGGCAGCCTGGCACTGCCCGCTTCGGTACGTATCGTGGCCGCCGCCAACCCGCCCGCCAGCGCCGCCGACGGCTGGCACCTCAGCCCGCCGCTCGCCAACCGCTTCGTCCACCTCGACTGGACGCACGACCCGCGCACCGTCGCCCGCGGCATGGCCGGGACCTGGCCCGAGACGGTCCTGCCGACGGTGGAGCCGGGACGTGTCTCCGGCGCCGCCGCCCGCGCCCGGGGCGTCATCAGCGGTTTCCTCACCGCCCGTCCAGGGCTCGCGCACCATCTGCCGAAGGACGCCGAGGGCCGGGGCCGCGCCTGGCCCTCGCCCCGCACCTGGGAGATGGCGCTCCGGCTGCTGGCCACCGGATACGCCTCGGGCGCCGGGCGCGAGGCACAGGCCGCCGCCCTGATGGGCGCCGTCGGCGAGGCCGCCGGGCTCGAACTCCTCTCCTATCTGGAGAACCTGGACCTGCCCGACCCCGACCGGGTGCTCGCCGACCCGTCGGCCTTCGCGCTGCCCGAACGCGGCGACCGGCAACTGGCGTTCCTCATCGCCGTGGTCGCCGCCGTACAGAGCGAACCGACCCGCCCCCGCTGGGAAGCGGGCTGGGAGGTCCTCGCCAAGGCCGTGGACGCCGGGGTGCCCGATGTGGCGGCCCGCGCGGCCCGCGACCTCGCCATGATGCGCGAACCGCACTGGCCCATCCCGTCCGGCATCGACGCCTTCCTCGAACTGCTCCAGCTCGCGGGCGCACTGCCGGGCGCCCGCTGACCGGCCGCCGTATGACCGTTCCCGTCCCCCTCGACCGGGCCAAGCTGCTGGCCGCCCGCTACCAGGCGGCCGAGGCGCGCCCGTATCTCGCCTCCGCCCTGTACGCCCTCACCGTCGTACCGTCGGAACGGGTGAGCACGATGGCCGTGGACCGGCACTGGCGCTGCTATGTCGCGCCCGCCTTCGTCGAGGCGACCCCCGTCGACGAACTGGCCGGGGTGTGGATCCACGAGGCGGCGCATCTGCTGCGCGACCACCACGGCCGCGCCGACCGGCTGACGGCCGCCGACCAGCGGGACCACCGGCGGGTCAATATCGCCCAGGACTGCGAGATCAACGACGACCTCCTCGCCGACGGTCTGCGGCTGCCCGAGGGGCGGATGGAGCCGCGGCTCTTCGGACTGCCGGGCGGCCGGCTCTTCGAGGAGTACCTGCGGGACCTCCCGCCCTCGCCCCCGCACTCACCGGACTGCGGTTCCGGGGCCCACGGCTGCTCCACCGCATGGGATCTCGGCGAAGGCACCGGCATCGGTACGACCGGTCTCGGCCCGGCGGAGGCCGAGGCCCTGCGCCGGGCGACCGCCCAGGCCGTCCGCGCCCAGGTACGGTCCCGGGGCACGGTTCCGGCGGGCTGGCAGCGCTGGGCGGAAGAGGTCCTGGAACCCACCGTCGACTGGCGCAAGGCCCTCACCGGCGCCGTACGCGAAGCGGCGGCCTGGGCGGGCGGCGCGGTCGACTACACCTACCGCCGCCCCTCGCGCCGCACCCCCGCCCTCGGCGGCCGGGTGGTGCTGCCCAGCCTGCGCAGGCCCCTGCCCCGGGTCGCGATCGTCGTCGACACCTCCGGTTCGATGGGCGAGGACGACCTCGCCGCCGCGCTGGCCGAGGTGTCGGGCGTGCTGCGCGAAGTGGGCGTCGGCGGAAACCGGGTCGCCGTCCTCGCCTGCGATGCCGATGTCCATGCCGTGGCCCGGGTGACCGCCGTCGACCAGGTCGAACTCGCGGGCGGCGGCGGTACGGACATGACCGTCGGCATCGCCAGGGCGCTCGCCGCCCCGGATCGGCCGAACATCGTCGTCGTTCTCACCGACGGCTACACCCCCTGGCCCGCGGAGCCCGTCTCCGCCCGCCTGATCGCCGCCCTCATCGGCCAGGACCCGCCGGAACCGCCGCCCTGGGCGGAGACCGTACGCATTCCCGCAGCCGGGACTACGGACGGATGACCTCGTCCGGGGTCGGGCCCGCGCCGTGGCCCACGACGCAGCGGGGACAGGCGTAGAGGACGACGGGTGGTCCGCTGGCGCGTTCTATGGTCCCGACCGCGGTCGGGGCACAGGTTTCGGCCCGGCAGCGGACGCAGATCGCGTCAAAAGGCTGCGGGCCGTCGGCGGCGACGAGGGCGTCGCGGGTCATGGTCACCTCCGCTGCCCCGGCGGACCGTTGGGGCGGTCCGCCGGGGCGCTCGTCCTTCCAGATGGCATCAGGCGGCGGGAGGTTCGGCCGGATGCCCGGCATCCTCGTGCCGGCGCCGCAGTACGCGGCAGTCCGCGGCCCGGGACCCGTCCCCGGCGGAGGTCGCCTCCCGCTCGGTTGCCGTGAGTTTGCGGCAGCGCGCGCAATCGTCGTCCGCGGTCGTTTCGCCGGTCACGCCGGTGCCCCCGTGCTGCGTTCGTTGGCCTCGGCGACGGCCCCGGCGAGCAGCTCGGACGCGGTGACGGGCTCCAGTTCGTCCGCGGGCACATCCCACTCGATGCCCCCGCCGATGGGGCGCAGCCAGTAGCGCGTATGGGTCCGGTCGACGACCCGCCCGATTCTCTTCCCGGGTACGTCCCGGACGGTTTCACCGATGTGCGGCTCCCAGGGCGGTGAGCTGGGTGAGCTCTGGTCGGCGGGCATGGCTCGCTCCTCTCTGTAGCGTTTCCACTACAAGGAGCTTCAGAGTTGCCTAGGGTGGAAATCTCTTCAACGAGACGAAACTCGGAGGGCGCATTGGTGAACCGCAAGGAGTTGAACCCCGATGGCAGCCCGGCAGAGGCGTTCGGGGCGCGGTTACGCAGCTCACGGGAGGCGAAGGGTTGGACTCAAGACGACTTGGCCGACCGCATGGGGTACTCGGGGCGGCATATTTCGGCTGTCGAGACGGGGCGCAGGCCGCCAACTCGTCAGTTTTCGCAGAGTGCTGACACCATCTTTGGTCTTGAAGGATCCGTAGACACGTTCGAGCGGCAGTGGCGTGAGATCCGGCATGGCGCACTGCTGGAAGGGTTTCCGGAGTATGTGGGCCATGAGACCCGAGCCGCAGAGATTCGGATCTTCGAGGTGGGTGTCATTCCTGGTCTGCTGCAGACGCGGGAGTACGCGGCAGCCATTGAAGCGGGACACGTCAAGCGGGGCAGCATTACGCCGGAGCAGGCGGCAGAGCGAGTCGATGTCCTGATAGAGCGTCAAGCAATGCTGCAAAGGCGCTCCCTGCCGCCACTGGTGTTTGCAGTGTTGGACGAGAGCTGTATCCGTCGGTTGATCGGCGGACCCGGCGTCATGGATGCGCAGTTGAGCTATCTGATCCAGTTCGCCGAGAGGCCGAACACCTCACTCCAGATCGCGCCGTTCGCGATGGGAGAACGACGCCCCTTCAACCGTCTGCTCCACCTGCTGACACTTGCGGACCGGGCCGTCGTTGCCTATGTCGAGTCGCAGACGCAGGGCTACCTGGAGCGCGAGATGCCTTCCGTGATGCCGCTGGTGAGGGCCTACCATCAACTGCAAACAGAAGCGCCCTCGCAAGCAGAATCCGTGGCCATGATCAGGCAGGTACGAAAGGTCTCCTTGTGACGATCGACTCTCTCAACTGGATCAAGTCCTCCTACAGCGGAAGTGGTGGCTCCTGCGTTGAGTGGGCTCCGGGCCACGCAATTGCTACGGGAATGGTCCCCGTCCGCGACAGCAAGAACGTTGACGGGCCTGTCCTCATAGTCTCGGCTCACGCCTTCGCCGGACTCGTGGCGGGCGTCAGGGCCGGAGACCTGGACACCATCTGACGAAGGGGCTCCCCGTGACCATCACGAACGACTCCCCCCGCTGGTTCACGTCCTCCTACAGCGACAACGGCGGCCAGTGCGTCGAGGTCGCCGTCAATCTCGCCGTTTCCCACGGTGTCGTGCCCGTCCGTGACTCGAAGCAGCCCGCGGGGCCGGTCCTGGCCGTCCCCGCGGGTGCGTTCACCGCCTTGGTGACAGCGGTCAAGGCCGGCGACCCGGCCTTGCGGCGACGAGAGGATTCCTGGTGACAGCCGACTCCCGCGACTGGGTCAAGTCTTCGTACAGCGACAACGGTGGGACTTGTGTCGAATGGGCCCCCGCGCATGCCGCCGCAACCGGCACAGTCCCCCTGCGGGACAGCAAGCGCGCTGACGGACCCGTGCTCCGGGTATCCGCCTCCGCATTTGCCGGATTCGTGCAGGCCGTCAAAGCCGACGGCTTGGGCATCGTCTGACGAAGGGGCTCATGTGACGACCGAAACCGACTCCCCGCACTGGTTCACGTCCTCCTACAGCAACAACGGCGGCCAGTGCGTCGAGGTCGCCGCGAACCTCGCCGTCTCCCAAGGCGTCGTTCCGGTCCGCGACTCCAAGAACCCGGCCGGGCCCGCGCTGGCCGTCTCTGCGGGCGCCTTCTCCGCCTTCGTGGCGGGCATCAAGACCGGTTGCCCAAGCACGATCTGACGAGAGGAACCACCATGACGTACGACGTCCTCAACTGGACAAAGTCCTCCTACAGCAATAACGGGGGCGCCTGCGTCGAGTGGGCCCCCGCGCACGCGTCCGCCACCGGCACCGTCCCCCTCCGCGACAGCAAGCACACCGACGGGCCCGTGCTCATGGTCTCCGTCTCCGCCTTCGCCGGACTCGTGACGGGCATCAAGAACAGCGGGTTCTCCACCAACTGACGCGCCCAACCGCGTCAGTGCGCCGAGGTCGCGGTGAAGTCCTTCGGGACCAGCCACGCCACCAGCACCGTGCCCGCCGCCACGAAGCCCACCGACACCCACGATGTCGTGGTCAGCGCCGTGTCGAACGCGGCGCGGGCCGCCGCGAGGACCGACGGGTCGCCCAGCTCCGCCGCCTGGCCGATCGACTCCCGGGCGGCGGGCGGGCGGCCCGCCATCGCGTCGGCGTAGACCGCCGTGTGGATGGAGCCGAGGAGGGCGACTCCGAGGCCGACGCCGAGTTCGTACGAGGTCTCGGAGACCGCGCCCGCCTGCCCGGCCCGCTCGGCGGGGACCGCGGAGACCAGGACGGCGGCGGACGTGGTGATGGCGAGGCCGTCACCGAGGCCCAGGGCGACGAAGACCACCGCGACATACGGATAGGTCGTCGGCAGGGGGGCGAGCGCCAGCACCAGGAAGCCCGCGACCATGAACGCCAGGCCCACGGTCATCGCGAACCGGACGCCCACGTGCCGCATCACCCAGGGCGCCGACAGGGAGCCCGCGAGCGCGGCGAGGGCCGCGGGGAGGGTGCGCAGGCCGGCCTCGGAGGGCGAGTAGCCGTGGACGTACTGGAGCCAGAGCGACAGCAGGAACAGCGCCGCTCCGATCGCCATCATCGCCATCAGGGTGCCGACCGCCGCTGCCGTGAACGGGCGGCTGCGGAACAGCCGCACGTCCAGCAGCGGGTCCGGGAGGGAGAGCTGGCGGCGGGCGAAGAGGGCGAGCAGCGCCAGGCCGGCCAGCAGTACCAGCACACCCTCCGCGTCCACCCCGCTCTTCGCGAGGTGCTTGATGCCCCAGGCCAGGGCGATGATCCCGGCGACCGACAGCAGCGCGCCCAGCCAGTCCAGGGGCTCGTGCCCCAGGTCCTTGAACTCGGGCAGCAGCCATACCCCCGCGGCGAACGTCAGCACCACCACCGGGATGTTCACCCAGAACGCCGCGGACCAGCCGTACTCCTCCACCAGCACCCCGCCGACCAGCGGCCCGATCGCCGCGCCCGCGCCCGCGACGGCCGCCCACACCCCGATGGCGAGGGTGCGTTCCCGCGGGTCGTGGAAGATATTGCGGATCAGGGAGAGTGTGGAGGGCATCACCATCGCCCCGCCGATGGCCAGCAGTACCCGTCCGGCGATGAGCTGCGCCGAGGAGTCGGCGGTGGCGGCGACCACCGAGGCCGCGCCGAAGAGGGCGACGCCCGACAGGAAGAGGAGCTTCCGGCCGTAGCGGTCGCCGACTCCGGCGGAGGTGACCAGGAGGCCGCCGAGGATCAGCCCGTAGACATCGATGATCCACAGTTGCTGGAGGGCGTCGGGGTCGAGATCGGCGATCAGGGAGGGCAGGGCGACATTGAGGATGGTGGCGTCCAGGGCCACCATCAGCAGGCTCAGACAGAGCACGGAGAGCATGGTCCACCGCCGCCCGCGCCCCGGCTGTACCTCGCCGACCTGCGATGTGCCGCTCGCGTCGTCCACAGCCGTTGTCGCTCCTTCGCCCATCGGCGGTCACCGGTCCGTCGCGACCGTACGCCGCTCCCCGGCGCATCGGACGTGAAGAACGCCGCGCCGCTCCGGCGGCGCGCGGCGGCTGACCCGAACGGGGCACAAGGGGCTCAGCCGAAGCGCTCCCGCAGCCGGTACTTGAGCACCTTCCGCAGGGTCTCGTTCCTCGGCAGGGCGTCGACCACCTCCACCTGTTCGGGCACTTTGTACGGGGCCAGGCCGAGGCCCGTGAGGAAGGCGGCCACCTCGGGCAGGGTCGGCGGCTCCGTCCCGGGCCGCTGCTCCAGGACGGCGCAGACCCGTTCGCCCCGGGTCTCGTCCGGGAGGCCGATCACGGCGGCCTCGGCGATACCGGGATGGGTGTGGAGCAGGTCTTCGATCTCCCTGGCGGAGATGTTCTCGCCCTTCCTGATGATCACGTCCTTGCGGCGGCCGGTCAGGACCAGATGCCCGGAGGGGGTGAGGTACCCGAGGTCACCGGTGCGGAGAAAGCCCTCGGAGTCGAACGCGGCCGCGGTCTCGGCCGGGTCGAGGTAGCCCCGGCAGACTGCCTCGCCCCGGAGCCGTACCTCCCCGTCGGTGATCCGGATCTCCATGCCCTCCGGCGGCCGTCCCTCGGTATGGGCCAGGTCGTCGGGGGAGTCGGCGGGGGAGCCCATGGTGATCATGGGGACCTCGGTCATGCCGTAGCCGTGGGTCAGCGCGCAGCCCAGTTCGCGGACGACCGCGTGGTACAGCTCGGGCGGTTTGGGTGCCCCGCCGCCCGCGAGGAGCCGCAGCGTGGGAATCAGCTTCTCGCCGGGCGGCAGCTTGCGCTGTTCGGTGAGGAACATGGCGTAGAAGGCGGTGGAGCCCCCGGCGGTGGTGACGCCGTGGCGGCGGTACTCGGCGAGCGCGCCGGGCAGCGCGAACTGCTCGAAGAGGACCGCGGGGAACCCGTACAGCAGCAGCATCACCAGATAGTCCGCGCCGCCGATATGGGCGAAGGGGAAGGCGACGGAACCGATGTCGTCCGGGGTGAGGCGGAGGGCGTGGGCGAGACAGGAGCCCGCGGCGATCAGGGAGCGGTCGGTGTGGCGGACGCCCTTGGGGTCGGAGGTGGTGCCGGAGGTCCAGTAGATCCACCGGACGTCCGTGCCGTCGGCGGGCGGTGGCGGCAGGACCGCCGGATCGCCCTGCGGGAGGGTGCCGTACGCCTCGAAGACGCCGCGGGCGCCGATCCGCTCCGCCATCGCCGTATGGTCGAAACCGCGCCACTCACCGGGCACGGCGAAGTGTTCGGCGCGGCAGGCGCGGAGCGCGAAGCCGACCTCCCGGTCCCGGTAGAACGGGATGACCGGGGACTGTACGGCGCCGATACGGGCCAGCGCCGCGGTCAGCACGACGGTTTCGACGGTGGTGGGCAACTGCCAGGCGACGACGCTCCCGGGCCGGATGCCCAGCCCGTACAGCCCGGCGGCCGTGCGCTCGGCGGCGTCGCGCAGGCCACCGAAGGTGAGGGCGCGGTCGCCCTGGAGGAGGGCCCGGCGGCCGGGGGTGAGTGCGGCGCGGCGGTCGATCAGCTCCCAGAGGGTGCGGGAGGCGGCGAGCGCGCGGGCGGTGGTCTCCTCGGGGGATTCCACCGCCGTTCCGGTCCGGTCGGGCGCTTCCGTCTCCGTGGGCAGGTTCTCCATCTCCGTACGCCTCCGCTCCCCGCCGTCGATTGGTTCTGATGGTTCGTCAGATCTCATCGGGAGAGTAGGGTGCCGCGGCTTGCCGGTCCAGGGGTCCGGGGCTAGCCTGAGTCCGTTCGTAACTGATGATGCGTCAGATTCGGTACGGCGAAGGCGGGGTGGCCCGGTCGTATGGACTTCGGCCCGACGGAGGAGGAGACGGCCTTCCGCGCGGAGCTGCGCGCCTGGCTGGCCACGGCTCTGCCGCGGCTCCCCCCGAAACCCTCGCCGGACGACTGGCCGGGCCGGCGCGCGTACGACACCCACTGGCAGCGCATGCTCCACGACGCGGGCTATGCCCGGCTCCACTGGGAGGCGTCCCCCGGCCTCCGGCTGCTCTTCCTGGAGGAGACCGAACGCGCGGGCGCGCCCTATGTCGGCGCCAACTTCGTCGGGCTGCTGCACGCCGGGCCCACCATCGCCGCTGAGGGCACCCCGGAACAGCGCGAACGCTGGCTCGGGCCGATCCTGCGGGGTGACGAGATCTGGTGCCAGGGCTTCAGCGAGCCGGACGCCGGGTCCGACCTGGCTTCCCTGCGCACCCGGGCGGTCCGCGACGGCGATACGTACGTCGTCACCGGGTCCAAGATCTGGACCTCGCACGCCGAGGTCGCCGACTGGTGCGAACTCCTCGTCCGCACCGACCCCGAAGCACCCCGGCACCGGGGCATCAGCTGGCTGGCCCTGCCGATGGACGCGCCGGGCGTCACCGTACGGCCGCTGCGGACCCTCACCGGGACGGCCGAGTTCGCCGAGGTCTTCCTGGACGAGGTGCGGGTTCCCGCCGCCAACCGGGTCGGCGCCGAGAACGACGGCTGGCGGGTCACCATGGTCACCCTCTCCTTCGAACGCGGTACCGCCTTCGTCGGGGAGGTCGTCGCCTGCCGCCGCACCCTCGTCGCGCTCGCCGCCCGCGCCCGGGAGACCGGCCGGTGGGACGACCCCGTGCTCCGCCGCAGGCTGGGCAGGCTGCACACCGACTTCACGGCGCTCTGGCGGCTCATCCAGTGGAACGTCAGCGAGGCCGGGGAAGGCGGCGGGGTGCCCGGCCCCGGCGGCTCGGTCTTCAAGCTCCGCTACTCGCAGGCCCGGCAGGAGCTGTACGAGGCGGCTGCCGATGTCCTCGGGCCCGACGCCCTGGACCTGGACCGGGAGTGGGCCGTCGACCGGCTGTCGTCGCTCTCGTACACCATCGCCGCCGGGACCTCCCAAATCCAGCGGAACATCATCGCCGAGCGGCTGCTCGGCCTGCCGAAGGGCGGCGCCTGAGATGAGGTTCCGGCTCACCGACGACCAGCGGGCGCTGAAGGCCGCCACCCGTGAACTGCTGGACCGGGTCTGCCCGCCCAAGGCCCTCCGGGCCCCCGCCGATACCGCCGATACCGCCGGGGGCCCGCGGCTCGACCGGGCGGTGTGGACGGCGCTCGCGGAGGCCGGGGTGTTCGCGCTGCGGCTGCCGGAGGAGGCCGGGGGCGTCGGCCTCGGGATGCCGGAGGCCGTACTCGTCTTCGAGGAGTTGGGGCGGGCCCTGGCCCCCGGCCCGCTGGTCGCCACACACCTCGCGGCCGGGCGAGTGCCGGGCGCGGCGACCGGGGAGACGGTGGTGACCCGGGTGGACGGCGGGCTGGTGGCCTGGCTGGCGGACGCGGACGTGGTGGAGGGGGCTTCGGGGACGGGGCAGGGGCTTCGGGGCGGCGGGCTCCTGGACTCCGCCCTGGCCACCGCGGTCGCCGGAGCCGTACCCCTGCGGTCCGTCGATCCGCTCACCCCCCTGCACCGGATCCCCGAACCCGGCCCATCCATCCCACCTGCCCCTTGGGACCCGCTCGCCGCTCTGCTCACCGCCGCCGAGCAGCTCGGCACGGCGGGCCGCGTCACCGAACTGGCCGTCCGGTACGCCCGGGAGCGTGAGCAGTTCGGCCGTCCGGTGGGGTCCTTCCAAGCGGTGAAACACCTCTGCGCGGGCATGCTGGTCCGGACCGAACTCGCCCGGGCCGCCGTCTATGCGGCGGCCGTCTGCGGCGACCCGGCCGAGGCCGCCGGGGCCAAACTCCTCGCCGACGAGGCCGCCACCGCCAATGCCCGCGACTGCGTCCAGATCCACGGCGGAATGGGCTTCACCTGGGAAGCGGACATCCATCTCCACCTCAAACGGGCCTGGGTACGGGCCCGGACCCGGCCCGTCGCCGCCGAGGCGGAGGAGGCCGCGGCCGAGGCCCTGGCGGCCACCGCCACCCCGTCCGCGCCACCCCGTTCGCTATAGCACCATCCGGTGTCACGTTGCGTCGATATCGGGTTGTGTCCTTCGGATGACTCGTCACGGGCCGTCGTTGCGTGTTCGCTCCGGTACGCTCCGTGAAATGCGAGTCGTACCGAGGCGTGACGGCCGCGGTGATGCCCCCGCGGCGTCCCCGTGCCCGGAAATGCGCGCCGCTCACACCACGGGTGAGCGGGTCGCGAGCCCCTGTTCGACTCGCCGTGGCAAGCGTCGCACAGGGGGTGCGCGGGGTACTCCTTCGTGCTGGAATATGCCCGAAGCGCTTGTTGCGGTGACTGTACGTCAACCAAGCTGTCCGGTAAGGGAGTCACGGTCGGTGACCCTGCCGGGAAAGACCCAGTCGAGGCGCGAGGCGATGTGTCCGCCGGTTCGGATGGTGTGAGCGGTGCAGGTGCTCCAGGTTCAGTTGGAGGTCGGTCCCGATCCCGCGGAGGTGGGACGGGCCCGTAGATGGGCGCGGTCCCGGCTCGTCGGCTCCGGGATAGAGCACGACGAACCGCTGGCGGAGACGCTGATCCTGCTGATCTCGGAGCTGGTGACCAACGCGGTCGTGCACACCGGCTGTCCGGCCGTGCTGCGGATGCTGTTCGGCTTCGGTCAGGAGGAGGCGGGCACGGTCCGCGTCGAGGTCGCCGACCGCTGCTCGCGGCCGCCGCGGCGGCGCACCGCGGAGGACGACGAGACCAACGGCCGGGGCCTGGAACTGGTGGACGGCCTCGCCGACCGCTGGGGCTGGTGCCAGGAGGGCAACGGCAAGGCGATCTGGTGCGAGGTCGACCGGGGAGTGCCCGGCGCGGCGCCCTACCCGGACGACACGCGGGGCGTCCGCGGCGCGTGCGGCGGGCCGCTGGGCGGCAGCGTGCGGGAGAGTGCGACCGCGGCGGCCCGGGGTGTCGGTACCGGCAGCGGGACGGTGGTCGTAAGGAATCCGGGCACCGTCGTCGTACGGGAGCCGGGGACGGTTGCGGTGCGGGAGCCGGGGCCCGGCGCGGGCCCGGGCGGCGCGCGCGGCGGGGTGGCGCGTACGGGGGCACCCGCGGAACTGGCGGCGGTCCGGCGCTGAGGGCGCCGGGGCACTCGGGCGCTTCCGGCGGCGGAGCTCCTTACGGTCCGGGCTCTTTGCGGTGCGGGCGCTTTGCGGTGTGAGCGCCGCCGGTCCACCGGTGCTCGCGGTGTCCGCGTCTCCACGGCGTCCGCCCGCCGTCCGCCGCCCCTTGCCTGCCGTCCGCCGCCCGCTCAGAAGACCGCGACCGGGGCGACCGGTGTGCCCGTGGCGCCCGTGAACGGCTCCGGCATGGCCGAGAGCAGGAACGCGTACCGGGATTCTTCTCCACAGGCTGTGGACAACTTTTCGAGATTCCAGTTCTGTCCCTGGAGCATCCCCATCTCCACCAGGTGGAGGGCGTGCACCGGCAGCCACAGATCGTCGATCTCCGGCGGGATGATCTCGAAGGGGAGCGTGTCGGTGGCCACGGCGGCCACGTCCCGGGCGTGGAACCACTCCGGCGTACGGACCGAGAGCCCGGGTGACGGGAAGCCGTACGCCCGCTTCTCCCCGGCCAGCAGCAGCCCCATCTGCCCGGTCCGTACCAGCACGATGTCTCCCGCGCCGACCGTCACCCCGCCGAACTCCGCCGCCTCGTCGAGGTCCTCCGGGGTGACCGCGTGCCCGGGGGCCAGCCGGTCGACGCCCTTGGCGCGGGCCACATCCAGCAGGACGCCCCGGGAGATCACGTACGGGATCTTGTCGATACCGCTGAACCGGGAGCGGTCGTGCGGGGTGATGGTGGTGGCCGGGCGGCCGTTGTAGAGCGTGCCGCTGTGCGACACATGGGTCAGTGCGTCCCAGTGGGTGGCCGCCTGGAGCGCCATGGTCACGGTGTCGTCGCTGGTGGCGACCGCGCCCGGGCCGAACATCTCGTAGTTGATCTGAATCATGGTGTGGCAGGGGTTGACCCGGCCCGGGACCAGCCCGGTCTGCACACCGTCCCGGTGCAGCGGGAGCGCGAGCGCGACGCGCCGGCCGGACCGGACGGTCCCGGCCGCGGCCCGTACCACCGCGTCGGTCACCAGGTTGAGGGTGCCGATCTCATCGGCCTCGCCCCAGCGGCCCCAGTTGTTCACGCGCTCGGCGATCTCGTGGAACTCGCGCGGCATCGGCATGGCGGTCCCTTTCGGCTGCGTGGTGCCCGGGGTCCGGCGGCTGCCCGGTGGCGGCTGCCCGGCGGTGGCTGTCCGGCGGTGGCTGTCCGGGGGCTGTGCCGGAGTGGCCGGACCCGCTTAGAATCTAACGGACCGTCAGAAACCGCGGGAAGGGGCCGGGCGTGGGGAACTTCTTGGCAGGGAAGGTCGTCGCCGTCACCGGCGCGGGCCGCGGCATCGGCCGCGCGGTCGCCCTCGCCGCGGCCGCCGAGGGCGCTCGGGTCGTCGTCAACGACTACGGGGTGTCGGTCGGCGGCTCCGAACCCGCGTCCGAGGTCGCCGAGGCCGTGGCGAAGGAGATCACCGCGGCGGGCGGCGACGCGGTGGCGGTCGCCGACGACATCTCCACCATGGCGGGCGGACAGCGGCTCGTGGACACGGCACTCGGCGCGTACGGACGGCTCGACGGCACCGTCTGCACCGCGGGCATCCTGCGCGAACGAATGCTCTTCAATATGACCGAGGAGGAGTGGGACCCCGTCGTCGCCACCCATCTCAAGGGCACCTTCACCGTCTTCCGCGCCGCCTCCGCCGTACTGCGCAAACAGGGCTCCGGCACCCTGATCGGCTTCACCAGCGGCAACCACCAGGGCTCCGTCGCCCAGGCCAACTACGCGGCCGCGAAAGGCGGGATCATCTCGCTGGTCCGCAGCGCCGCGCTCGGACTCCACAAGTACGGGGTCACCGCGAACGCCGTGGCGCCGGTCGCCAGGACCCGGATGTCCGCCGGGGTGCCCATGGAGCTGGCGGAGATCGGCGAACCGGAGGACGTCGCCGCCATGGTGGTCTATCTGCTCTCCGACAGGGCCCGGGAGATCACCGGACAGGTCTACACGGTCGCCGGACCCAAGATCGCGGTCTGGGCGCAGCCCCGTGAGCTGCGCGCCGGATACACGGACGGACGGTGGACGCCCGAGAAGATCGCCGCCTTCCTGCCCGGCACGGTCGGCACCGACCCGATGCCGATGCTGGCGGCGCTCACCGAGATGGCGCGGGCGGCGAAGGCCGGCGAGCGGCCCAACACCTGAGCCGGGGGAGGCGTACGCCATGGACGACGACCGTACGGCGGAGGACTGCCGCGGCTGCCGCGGTTTCCGGGCCGAGGTCCGGGCCTGGCTGGCCGGACATCTCACCGATACCCACCGGGATGCGGGCGGCGGGCCCGGCCGGGAGCACGAGGGGGTCGCGGTCCGCCGGGAGTGGGAGCGCGAACTGGGCCGCGGGGGGTGGATCGGCCTGGGCTGGCCCGAGGCCCGCTGGGGCAACCGGTCGGTGGACCGGGACCGGCAGGTCGTGTGGGCGGAGGAGTACGCGCGGGCCCGGGCGCCCGGCCGGGTCGGGCACATCGGCGAGAACCTTCTCGCGCCGACGCTGATCCGGCACGGGACAACCGGGCAGCGGGACCGCTTTCTGCCGCCGGTGGCCCGGGGCGAGGAGCTGTGGTGCCAGGGGTACAGCGAGCCGGACGCGGGCTCGGACCTCGCCGCCGTCCGGACGAGCGCGGTCCGGGACGGCACGGACTACCGGATCACCGGGCAGAAGATCTGGACCTCCCTGGCCCGGGAGGCCGACTGGTGCTTTGTCCTGGCCCGCACCGAACCCGGCTCCCGGCGGCACCGGGGCCTCTCGCTGCTGCTGGTGCCGATGGACCAGCCGGGGCGGGTCGAGGTCCGGCCGATCCGGCAGCTCACCGGCACCAGCGAGTTCAACGAGGTCTTCTTCGACGGGGCGGTGGCCGCCGCCGGGCATGTCGTCGGCGGCGAGGGCAACGGCTGGGCCGTCGCGATGGGACTCCTGGACGACGAGCGCGGGATCGCCGTCCTCGCCCAGCAGATCGGTTTCGAGGCCGAGTTGCGGGAGGTCGTCCGTACCGCGGTGGCGACCGGCGCAGCGGCCGATCCGGTCGTACGGGAACGGCTCGTCCGCCAGTGGGCCGGACTGCGCGCCCTCCGCTGGCACGCCCTCGCCGGGCCGCCCGCCCCCGGGGACCCCGCCGTCGCCAAACTCCTGTGGGGCCGCTGGCACCGCACCCTCGGCGAGCTGGCAATGGCGGTACGGGGTGCGGCGGCGACCGCCGGGCCGGGGGAGTGGCGCGCGGACGCGCCGTACGAACTCGCCCCCGACCAGCGGATGTTCCTGTTCAGCCGGGCCGACACCGTCTACGGCGGCTCCGACGAGATCCAGCGCACGGTCATCGCCGAGCGGGTGCTCGGCCTCCCGAGAGAACCGAAGGGGTGAACGGCCCATGCGGGGAGTCGTCTTCGACGGCACACGGCCGGAGGTCGTGGACGATCTGGAGATCCGGGACCCGGGGCCGGGCGAGGTGCTGGTGGCGATCGCCGCGGCCGGACTCTGCCACAGCGACCTGTCGGTGATCGACGGCACGATCCCCTTCCCGGTGCCGGTGGTCCTCGGACACGAAGGCGCGGGTGTGGTCGAGGCGGTCGGGCCCGGGGTCCGGCATGTCGGGCCCGGGGACCATGTCGCGCTCTCCACCCTCCGCAGCTGCGGGGCCTGCGCGGACTGCGACCGGGGCCGCCCCACGCTCTGCCGGTCGGCCATCGGGCGCCCGGACCGGCCGTTCTCCCGCCGCGGCGGACGGCTCTTCCAGTTCGCCGCCAACTCGGCCTTCGCGGAACGCACGCTCGTCGCCGCGGTCCAGGCCATCCGTATCCCCCGCGAACTGCCCCTGACCTCGGCGGCGGTCCTCGGCTGCGCGGTGCTGACCGGAGTCGGGGCCGTACTCAACCGGGCCCGGACCGCCCCCGGGGACACGGTCGTCGTCATCGGGGCCGGCGGTATCGGCCTCAACGTCGTCCAGGGCGCCCGCCTGGCGGGCGCCTCCCGCATCGTCGCGGTCGACACCAACCCGGCGAAGGAGCCCCTGGCGCGCCGCTTCGGGGCCACCGACTTCGTACCGTCCACGGAGGAGGCCCGCGACCTCCTCCCGACGGGCGCGGACCACGTCTTCGAATGCGTGGGCCGCCCCGCCCTGATCCACGCCGCGATCACCCTCCTGGACCGCGGCGGCCAGGCGGTCCTCCTGGGCATGACCCCACCGACGGCGGAGGCGTCCTTCCACCCGGCCGGCCTGTTCCTCGACAAGTCGGTCCTGGGCTGCCGCTACGGCTCCTCCCGCCCCCAGCACGACATCGCCCGCTACGCGGACCTCTACACCGGAGGTCATCTCCTTCTCGACGAACTGGTCACCGAAACCCACCCGGTGGAGGACTTCACGAAGGCGGCTACGGGGGTGGGGGAGGGGGCGCGGGCGGTGCTGACGTTCTGAGGGGGACGGGGTGCCGCCGGGTCCGGCGGCCCTACCGGAAGGCCGGCAGATGGCGCGCGACCCACGCGTCGAAGGGCCCGGCCGGACGGTGGAGGACGCTCTCCGTATCGGGGCTGACGGCCCGCTCGGACGGCAGCGGGACGCCGAGGATGTCCAGGGTGCCGTCGATGACCTCCCCGGGCATGAACCGCGCCAGGTGGCTGCGGGCCTGGTCGCGGGAGAGTTCCACGAAGGCGACTTCCTCGCCCAGGGCCCGGGAGATCGCCGCGGTCTGCTCGCGGGGGCTGACGGCCCGGGGGCCGGTCAGTTCGTACGTACGGCCGGAGTGTCCGTCCTCGCGCAGTGCCGCCGCGGCGACCGCGGCGATGTCAGCCGGGTCGACGACCGGCAGGGCCACATCGCCGAACGGAGCGAAGACCGTGCGCTTCGTGCGCACCGACTCGGCCCAGGCGAAGGCGTTGGAGGCGAAGCCGCCGGGGCGCAGGATCGTGAAGTCCGCTCCGGACGCCCGGACGGCTGTCTCGAACGCGCGCAGCCGGGTGTGGGAGGGGGCCTCGGGGCGGGTGGAGTTGATCTGGGAGGAGAGCAGGACGATCCGCTTGACCCCGGAGTCCAGGGCCGCGCCGAGGAGGGCGTCCGGGCTCTCACCGGCTCCGTTGAGCTCGCCGCCCAGCATGAGGAAGAGGGCGTCGGCGCCGTCGAGGACGGGCCGGAGGCTCGCACCGTTCCCGATGTCGGCCCGTGCGTGCCTCGCGCCGGCCGGCAGTCCTTCGTACTCGGGACGCCGTGAGACGGCCACGACGTCCTCGCCCGCCGCGGCCAGCAGGGGCACCAGGGTCCGTCCGATATTGCCGGTCGCTCCGGTCACCACGATCATGATGTCTCCCCAAGTGAGTTAGTTAGTTGGCTGACTTACTCAGACCGTAGCACGGTCGGGCCGGGGGTTGTCTATAGTTAGTTGGGTGACTGACTCAGTGAAGCCCGGGGCGCGGGCGGCCGACAAGCGCCGACGACTCACGACGGAGGCGGCCCGGGTCCTGCACGAGCAGGGCGTCGAGCGCACCACCCTCGCCGATATCGCGCGCGCGGCGGATGTCCCCGTGGGGAACGTCTACTACTACTTCAAGACCAAGGACGAGCTGATCCTGGCCGCCCTCTCCGAACACAGCGCACACCTGGACGAGTTCACCGGCCGTCTGGACCGGCTGCCCGACCCGCGCGACCGCCTCAAGGCCCTGGTCGCCGCCTGGGTCGACCAGCGCGAGACCGCCGCCCGCTACGGCTGCCCCACCGGCACCCTCGCCGTCGAACTCGACAAACGCGCCGACGGGACCCTCGACGCGGAGGCCGGGGCGGTCATCCGGCGCCTGCTGGAATGGACCGCGGACCAGTTCCGCGCCCTGGGCCTGCCCGACCCGGACGACCTCGCCGTCACCCTCGTCTGCGCCTACCAGGGCATGTCGCTCCTGGCCAACGCCTTGCGCGACCCGGACCTCATGACCCGCCAGGGCGCCCGCCTCCTGGACTGGCTCGACTCGCTGCGGGCTCCGGGCACGACACCCTGACCCGCCGGGGGCCGGTCACGGTCCGGACCGGCGGGCGTGCTCGTCCCGGCGCCGGGCATCGTGGTCTGCTCCCCTCACCGAGAGGCAGCATGGTCCGCGGAGAGCCCGGCGCCGGGGGCCTCGTAGAACGGTGGCGTGGCCCCCGGGCCCCCTGACGTCAGGGGGCCCGGGGTGCGGCCGCGGAAGGTGCGGCGGTACGTCGTCGGGGAGACGCCCAGCGCCGAGCGGACATGCGCCCGCATCGACTGGGCCGTCGCGAAGCCCGCGTCCCGGGCCACCAGGTCCATCGACAGTTCCGTCGACTCCAGGAGCTGGCGGGCGCGTTCGATGCGCTGGACGGTGAGCCACTGGCCCGGGCTGATGCCGACCTCCTCGCGGAAGCGGCGGGTGAAGGTGCGGACGCTCATCGACTCGCGTGCCGCCAGATCGCGGAGCTGGAGGGGCTCGTGGAGGCGGGTGAGGGCCCAGGCGCGGGCCGTCGCCGTCGACGGGGCGCTCGATTCGGGGACCGGGCGGTTCACGTACTGCGCCTGGCCGCCCGTGCGGTGCGGCGGCACCACATTGCGGCGGGCCGTGTCGTTCGCGACCGCCGCGCCATGGTCCCGGCGGACCATATGGAGACAGAGGTCGATGCCCGCCGCGACGCCCGCCGAGGTCAGGACGTCTCCGTCGTCCACGTACAGCACGTCCCGGTCGACCCGCACCGACGGGAAGAGCCGCTGGAAGTGGTCCGTCCACCACCAGTGGGTGGTGGCGGGGCGGCCGTCGAGCAGCCCCGCGGCGGCCAGGAAGAAGCTGCCCGTACAGATGGACGCGATCCGGGCGCCGGGCCGGATCCGGGCGAAGACCTCCACCAGATCGTCCGGCAGCCGGCCGCTCTCGTAGACCTCGGCCGGATGGTACGCGGCCGGGACGATCACCGTGTCCGCGCGCTCCAGCTCCTCCGGGCCGCGCTCGACGTACATCGTGAAGTCGGCGTTGACCGGGACCTGGCCGGGCACCGGCGTACAGGTCACCACCTCGTACAGCTCCGCCCCGGAGGGCGCGAGGGCCCGGCCGAAGATGCGGTGCGGGATGCCCAGCTCGAACGGGATGACATCGGGCAGGGCCAGCACGACCACACGATGGCGGTCCGGAATCGGGTCACCGGTCATGGCCCGATCCTAGCGAACGGTGTCGTACGGGCCACTCGATGCGGATACCCGGGCGGCCGGAAGCTGTTTCCCGTGACCGATGTGATCCGCAGCCCGGCCCCGCCCCGGCTCCCCGCCCCCGCCCGCCGCCGTCGTCCGCACCGCGCCTGGTCCGTCGCCGCCGTCACCTTTGTGACGATCGTCGGCGCGGCCGGCTTCGCCTCTCTCCCCGGTCTCCTCTTCGACCCGCTGCACCAGGAGTTCGGCTGGTCGCGCGGCACCGTCGGCTTCGCCGTCTCGGTGAACCTGGCGCTCTACGGGCTGACCGCGCCGTTCGCCGCCGCGCTGATGGACCGGTTCGGCATCCGGCGGGTCGTCGCCGCCGCCCTGACCGTGATCGCCCTCGGCTCGCTGCTGACCGTCTGGATGACCGCCGCCTGGCAGCTCGTCCTCTTCTGGGGCGTCCTCGTCGGCCTCGGCTCCGGCTCGATGGCCCTCGCCTTCGCCGCGACCGTCACCAACCGCTGGTTCGTCCGGCGGCGCGGACTGGTCACCGGCGTGCTCACCGGCGCGGGCGCCTCCGGCCAGTTGGTGTTCCTCCCGCTGCTCTCCTGGCTGGTGGCGGAGCAGGGCTGGCGGCCCGCCGCGGTCACCGTCGCGCTGGTCGCCCTCGCCGTCGTCCCCTTCGTCTGGCTGCTGCTGCGCGACCATCCGGCGGACGTCGGCCTCCCCGCGTACGGCACCGACACCGTCGTCCCCAAGCCGCCGCCCGTGAAGGGCGCCGCGCGCCGGGCCGTGACGGTGCTGTTCACCGCCGCGCGCACCGGACCGTTCTGGCTGCTCGTCACCACCTTCGCGATCTGCGGCGGCACCACCAGCGGCCTGATGAAGATCCACTTCGTGCCCGCCGCCCACGACCACGGCATGCCGGTCACCGCCGCCGCCTCGCTGCTCGCGGTCGTCGGGATCTTCGACATCATCGGCGCGGTCTGCTCGGGCTGGCTGACCGACCGCTACGAGACACGGCGGCTGCTGGCCGTCTACTACGCCCTGCGCGGGATCAGCCTGATGTTCCTGCCGGTGCTGCTGGCACCGTCCGTACAGCCGCCGATGATCTTCTTCATCGTCTTCTACGGACTGGACTGGGTGGCCACCGTCCCGCCGACCATCGCGCTCTGCCGCGAGTACTTCGGCGACGACAGCGCCGTCGTCTTCGGCTGGGTGCTCGCCTCGCACCAACTGGGCGCGGCGGCGGTCGCCTTCGCCAGCGGGGTGGTGCGGGACATCACCGGTTCGTACGACGCGGTCTGGTACGCGGCGGGCGCGCTGTGCGCGGCGGCATCACTGATGGCGCTGGTGATCCGGCGGGCGCCGGGGGCCGCGGTCTCCGGTACCTGACCGGCGGGGCGGGCCGTACTCCGGTCCCGGCAGCAGCCCGCGGGGGATGGGCTGCTGCCGGGACCGGGGGTGTGGTGGGGGGAGGGGCCGGTCCCGGCAGAGGTCCGCGGGGACGGGCGGCTGCCGGGACCGGGGATGGGGGGCCTGGGGGTTCAGGGGTGGTGGACGGGGTGGCGGGGTCGGTGGCTCAGGGCTTCGCGTACGGCGGCGCGGGCCGCGGGCCGGTGCCCTCGCGGGCCGCGATCCACCGGTCGTGCAGCCACATCGCCGTGGCCCGCCGGTTCCCGGCACCGTCCCAGCGGATGTCCCGCTCGTACGTGACGACCTCGCCCCGGCCGTCCACGATCACCCAGGTGTACAGGCCGTTCTCATGGCGGGTCTTGACCTTCGCGCCGGAGACCGCCCGCTCGGCGCCGGAACGGTCGCGCACCTTCTCGTCGTGCCGGGCCACCCACTGCACGGACAGCCCGTCCGCATGCTCCGGTACGAAGCTCTTCAGCCAGTCGAAGGCCGCCTTCTCCGCCGCCGCGTCGGAGGGCAGGCCGGGGCCGGGCGCGTCCGGGGTCATCCGGGTGTAGCCGAGCAGGGTGCCCCCGCCGTCCACGACGGTGGTGAGGTGCTCGCCGCCGAGCGTGCGCGCGGCGCCCCGCTCGTAGCGGACCACCGTCACCGGGCGGTCCTCGTGCCGCTCCGCCCGGACCTGCACGGTCCGCCAGCCGGCCGGGACCGAGAGCCCCGCGGCGGCCAGGGCCTGCCGGGATTGCTGGGCGGCGGTGCGCGCCTCAGTGCTGTCCGGGCGTACGGGTTCCACTTTCTTCCGCTCCTGTTCCCCGGGGGCGCTTGCCGGTGCCGTGACTGTTCTCCCGGGAGCGGCGCTGCCGGAATCGGTGCTGATCAGCAGCGCGGCGCCCAGCACGCAGGCTCCGCCGATGGCCAGGACCGGGGCGAGGACGAGGGATCGCATGGGTGGGTCGTTCCTTCCGTGCGGTGGTGCCGGTGGTGCCGGTGGTGGTAGGGGCGGGCAGGCGGCCGGCGCGGACACCGGCGAAGAGGGCCAGGGCGGCCAGGGTGGCCAGGACGGTGAGGACGGTGAGGACGGTGAGGGTGAGGACGCGGGGCGCGAACGCCGCGCCGCCCGGGGACTCGGGCGGCGCCGGTCGCGGTCCGCCGTTCGAACCGGTCGTCGTCATGCGCTCCATGGCACCAACCAACCAGTTGGTTGTCAAGACTTGCCAACTGTTTGGTTGGGTAAGGTGGGCGCATGGCGAGAGACACCGCGGTGACACGGCAGAAGCTTCTGGACGCGGCGCGGCGGGAGTTCGCGGCCCTCGGGGTGGCGGGTGCCCGGGTCGACCGCATCGCGGAGCTGGCGGGCGTCAACAAGGAGCGCGTCTACGGGCACTTCGGCAGCAAGGAGGGCCTGTTCGCGGCGGTCGTCGAAGCCGCCATGGACGAACTCACCGAGGCGGTCGGGAAGCCGGGCGACTCCGTCCCGGACTGGGTGGGTTCGGTGTACGACTTCCACCGCGAGCACCCCGAACTGCTGCGGCTGCTGCTGTGGGAGGCCCTGAGCTGCGGCGACGGCGAACTCCCGGGCGAGGAGCGGCGGGCCGACGGCTATGCCCTGAAGGTGACGGCGCTGGCGGACCGGCTGGGCGTCGAGCCCGGCCCCCGTACCGCCGTACTCCTGCTCTCGCTCATCGGCCTGGCCGCCTGGCCCAGCGCGGTCCCCCAGCTCACCCGCCTGGTCCTCGGCGCCCAGGGCGGGTCGGCGGATGCGGAGGAGACGGTCCGTGACGTGGTGGTGGGGCTGGCGGCGGGCCTGGTGGCGGCGGAGTAGCCGGTCTGATCTCCCGCCGTAGGGCCGGTGCTTCCGCCGGACGCGGCCCGGGGAGTTCTTCCGGATCTTGCCGGGGGCACCGTCGGGGCAACCTCAAGGGCCTGGGAGCCTTCTTCCGCTAGAGCGAGTCGTTGTTGTCGGGCAGTAACCCCGAGAGTCGGCCGGAGGGCATATGGAGATCGCGCTCATTGGTGTGCTGGTGCTTGTCGCCTTCGGGGGTGTCTGCGTGGTGTGGTCCGAGCGCGGTGGGCCACCGTGGGTCCGGAGGGTGGCCGCGGTGACCCTGTTCGCCGGAGCGGTCGCCCGCGCACTCGGGAAGAGCCGCGGCGGCGGGCGCAGCGGCGGCGGAGACAACGGCGGAGGCGCCGACGGCGGTTAGGTCGTCTCTTTCGGATCTTGCCGGGCTCGCGTGCCTCCCCCAGCCCTGCGGCTGGGTGGGGGTACCCCCGCGCCCGCAGGGCTGCGGGGGAGAGTGTGCGTGCCGGGCATCGCGGGCCGGACGGGACTTTGCGGACACAGCCTTAGGATGCCGGTCCTGGTCACGCGCGACGGAGGACGACGGTGGAGCGGATACGGATACGTCTCGGCAGCGACGAGGCATGGCTGGAGCTGACCCGGACCGACGAGGACTACTGGCAGATCCGGGCCGACTGGTGCGGTCGGCTGACGGCGGACTTCACCGCGTTCATCCACAGCACGGAGGCCCTGGACTTCACCGCGCGGATGAGCGCCCGCCTCGGTGACCCGTACAGCGGGCGGTTCTCGGCGGAGGTGACCCCCGGCCGCAACAATCCGCTGAGGCTGAAGGCCGAACCCCTCGACGGCGAGCACGCGTTCTACGCCCGTCTGACCCCCAACGGCCATGACGAGGTGTGCTGCCTGCAGATGGAGATCGGACCGGCACCGACGGACGAACTGCGCGCGATGTTCGACGCGGCGCACGCGGCGCTGGCCGGGTAACCGGGCGGCGGTACGGGCGGCGGCGGGCAGGCTCAGACGGTGTCCGCGGTGACCTTCTGGGTGAAGGCGTGGAGATTGCCCAGCAGGCGCGCGGACTTCTCCGCCGCCGTCAGGCTCTCCTCCTGCTGCCGGGTGCGGAGCTTGGGCTGGCGCTTGCCCCGGACGTAGAGGGAGCAGGCGAGGTCGGTGCAGAAGTAGCTGCCGACCGTGCTGCCCTCGCGGCCCCGGGGGCCCGCCAGCGGGGCGACCAGCAGGGTCACTCCGGAGGAGGCGTGGCCGGTGTGGCAGATATTGCAGATGCTGGACTTGAAGGCGCTGGTGTTGGTGCTCGCCGGGACGCGCAGGCTCAGGCCGAGCGGAGTGCCGTCGGGGCCGGGGGCGACGAGATAGGCCCGCTGGGGCGCGCCCGGGTCGATCCACCCGAGGAAGTCCAGGTCGTCCCAGGGGGTGTCGGCGAAGTCCGCCGGGAGCCGGAGCCGCTTCGCCTCGCCCTTCGAACAGTTCACGAAGGAGGCGCGGATCTGCTGATCGGTGAGCGGTTCCATCCTCCGACCGTAACCGGAATCCGTTGACCGGGGCATCCGGTTTTCTGCCGGGGCGGTCGTCACTCCAGACGCCGGAACTGGCCCTCGTGGAAGATCAGCGGATCGCCGTCACCGCAGGTGCCGAGGGCCTGGACGCGGCCGACGACGATCAGATGGTCGCCGCCCGTGTGCACGGCATGGACCGTGCAGTCCACCCAGGCGGTGGCCCCCTCCAGCAGCGGCGCCCCGCTCACCGGCGCGGGCCGGTGGGCCACCCCGGCGAACTTGTCGCCCCCGCGGACGGCGAAGCCCCGGCACAGGTCTTCCTGGCCCTCGCCCAGGACATTGACGCAGAAGGCTCCGGCGCGGGCAATCCGGGGCCAGGTCGTCGAGGTGCGTCCGACCATGAACACCACCAGCGGCGGGTCCAGCGAGAGCGAGGAGAAGGACTGGCAGGCGAAACCGGCGGGGCTGCCGGGGCTGCCGGGCCCGCCCGGTCCGGTGGGCCCGGTGGGCCCTTCCGGCTCCCGCGCGGTGATCACGGTCACCCCGCCGGCGAACCGGCCCAGGGTGCGCCGGAACTCCGCCGCCTCCACCGGGGCCCGCTCGCCGTCCCGGACGGCCCGCAGTTCGGCCCGGGGGTGGGGGTTGTACGGCTCGGGCGGCAGTCCCGTGGGCGCTCCCGCGGACCGGAGGTAGCGGACGGCTGCGGCGGCCATACCGGCGTGTCCCATCATCCCTCCATTGAAACTGACGTGGTGTCAGATGGAAAGGGTTCCGGGCTCCCGGGAGCGGCCGCCGGACCGGCTTCCGGTCGGGTCGGACCGGCCGCCGGGCAGGGGAGCTATCACCGCCCACCCCACCCGCCGGACCGCTGCGACCAGGCGTATCGTCCTCGGTATCGGGTTCGTTTCGGGTTCTCGGTGAACTTGGGGGTCTCGCCGTTATGTCCATGCTCCTGCCCTCGTCGAGCAGACCGAAGTGCCTGCCGCAGCTCTCGGAGGGGTACACCGAACGCTGGCTGCCGCTCGCGAGCGCCGCGTTCGTCCCCGCCGCCGGACAGCTTGCCGCGGTGGTCCTCGCCGGAGCCCTGGCACTGGGCATCGGCGGGGGCGGCGCCGGGCTCACCGCGCTGCTCACCATGGCCGCCGTCGTCTATGTCCCGGCCGTCGCCCTGATCTTCGGGGCGCTGACCGCCCTGGCCTACGTCCTGCCGGTACTGGCCCTCGCGGACCTGGCCGCCGCCCGCCGGGGCGGGGCCGTGCGGTGGTGGCGGGCGGCCTTCGTCCTGGGCCTCGGCGCGCTGTACGCCGTACCGTTCGGCTTCGGCGGCCCGGTGGACTATCTCCGGACCTGGGCCCTGGTCGCCCTCTCCGCCCTGCTGCCCCTGCGCGCCGCCGACCGCGCCCACCGCGCCGGTCCCGCGGGCCGGACCTCCCGGGGCCGCCTCGCCCCGTGGCTCTGGGGCTTCGCCGCGCTCTGGCTGCTGACGGTCGTCATCGGCTTCGCGGCCCTCGCCGCGCCCTGAACCACCCCGCTGCCGGACGGACGGAGCGCAACGATGCCGACAGGCACGCAGAGGAATCCGTTTCTGCCCCTGCACGGGGCAAGGCCGTCGCTGTACACGGTGGCGTTCGTGTACGCGTCGTCCCAGACCAGTGTGCTGATGGTGTTCTACGTGTTCGCCGTCATCGTGTGGGAGTGGGGGCCGGCCGAGTACGACGGGTTGATCAATCTCACCGGCAGCCTCGGCATGATTCCCGTCGTCGCCTTCTCCTTCGGCGCGTTGCAGGCGCTGCTCCACACCGTGCCGGTCCTGGCCCTGGCCGACCTGGCCGTCGCCCGGCGCGGTGGCGTGCGATGGAAGTGGCTGACGGGAATCACCGTGGCCTCCGGCCCGCTCTATGCCGCCCCCGTGCTCTTTCTGGAGCCCCTCTGGTTCCCGGCGGCCTGGGCGGCGGTGGCCGTGCTGGCCGCCGTGCCGCTGGCGACCGTCTGCTACGTGGAACGCAGGGCGCGCACCCACGAGGAGCCCGTCACCTCCGGCGCCGTCTGGTTCTGGGGCTACGCGGGCGGCGCTCTCGCCTCGTGCCTGGTGGCCATCGGCGTGATGGCGAGCGCGCCTTGAGGCCGGCCGCCATCACCCGCTCCGGGCCCTGGTGAGCTGCTCGCGCAGTGATTGGACCTCCTCGTCGGTGATGGGCCCGTGCTCTCCCTCGGCGGCCCGGATGAGTTCATCGAGGTTTCTCCGCTCGATCCGGCGTGCGGCGGCCGAGAGCCGGGAGGGGGCGCTGCCCGCCTCGGCGGTTCCGGCAGCATCGCGCGGACCGGTGACCGGGTGGGCGCGGGAGTGTTCGTTCATGCACCCCATCGTGTCCGGGCCGGGCCCGGGGTACTGGGGAATCGAGTATCCGGCTACCCCGGGGACTCGGTCCGGCTCCCTCGCCACGCGCGGTTCGCGTTCGCGGAAGCCCGTCACGCCCTACCCTGTCGCCGAACCGCCGGAACCTAACTGACCTGCGCTTTTCCCCGGCAGGCTTCTACACTGCGCCGATGATCACATCAGACGCGGCCGTCCGCGCCGCCGTAGAAGCGTTCGACGCCGCGATCGCCGAGCACGACATTGCCGGGCTGCAAGCGGCTCACCGGAGTCTCACCTTGCTCCCCAAGGACACCCTGGCGCGGAACTCCCCGGAGCTGGGGCCGCATCTCGCCCGGCATCTGGAGGACCTGCCGCAGTGGCACTCGGCCGCCTTCGGCGTTTTCGTGGGGGCCCTGGTCGAGTGGGAGGCCGACGCGGTCGACTGCGCGCGGCCCGTGCTCGGCTGTCTGCGGCATGCCATGGAGCAGGCCCTGGAGTTCAGCGCGCTGTGGGCGGAGCACTACGGCGCGGAGAGCGAGCCGCCGGACCCGTCCGGCCCGCCGAGCCCGGAGCAGCAGAAGGCCTTCGGCCCCGACTACGGGGAGGTCTGGCACACCCCGTACTTCGGCTGGCTGACCGTGCACCACTGGGAGAAGGCCGCCGTCGCCGTCCTGGCCGACCCCCGGGTGCGGGCCGACTTGTCGGGCCCGGACGGGCTCGCCGACCGGGACGCCCTGGTGGAGCTGGCCCGCAGGCTCGAACCGCAGATCGGTGACCTCCAGTGCGTACTGCGGGCGCTGCTGCTCCTCGACGACGAGCCCCTGCTGGTCCTCGACCGGTCCTCCGGGCGGGCCTTCCGGATGCGGATGAGCGGCATCTCCGGCAACTACCAGCTCCAGACGCTGATGGCGGATGTCCTCATCGGCGGCGGGCATCTGCCCGGGGAGGCGCCGGGCGCCGAGGCGGTCGCGCTGAGCAGTACCGCCCCGGTCGACGTCTGCCGGCTGGACGAGGCCCCGGGCGTCCTGGAGTCCTTCAACTTCGCCGAGCCGTCCGGCCGCTGGATATGGAGCGCCACGGCCCCGGACCTGATCCCGGTGGTCGACGGTGTCCGTACGCTCGTTCTGGACCCGCCGGTCTTCCGGCACCACTACAAGGCCGTACGGTTCCTGCCGCGCGTCCCCGGCAGCCTCGTCCTGGAGAAGGTGCTGGAGCCCGCGGACGCGGCCCCCTTCTTCACCGGCGTCCGGGAGCTGATGAGCTGGCAGGAGGCGAGCGCGCTGGCCGCGGACGGCTACGGCGCGGCTGCCCCCGCGGACCCCGCTGCCCCCGCCGACCGGCCGGAGCCGGACCTCCCCACCGGCCGGGTGGCCCGGGCCGCGCACCGGGTGCTCGGCGCCCTCCGCAACGCGGGCTCCCGGGCCGGGCGGTCTTCGTAACGCGGGCATCCGGGTTGGGGCGGTCCTCGTAAGCCGGGCTTCCGCGCTCAGCGGCCCTCGTAGCGCGGACTCCGCCGTTCGCGGAAGCTCGCCACGCCCTCCCGGGCGTCGTGGGTCGTCATAGCGATCTCCACCGCCGCCGCCTCCGCCGCGAACGCCGTGGCGCGGTCGGTGTCCAGGGAGGCGTTCACCAGCTCTTTGGTGAGGGACAGCGCCCGGGTCGGGCCGCCTGCCAGACGGTCGGCCCAGGCGCGGGCGGTCTTCTCCAGGTCCGCCGCCGGGACGACCCGGTTGACCAGACCCCACCGCTCGGCCTCCGACGCCGGCAGGGCATCGCCGAAGAACATCAGCTCCTTGGCCCGCCGCGGGCCGATCAGGCGCGGCAGCAGATAGGCGCCGCCGCCGTCCGGGACCAGACCGCGGCGGGCGAAGACCTCGATGAACCGGGCCTCCGCCGAGGCGATCACCAGATCGCAGGCGAAGGCGAGCTGCGCGCCCAGCCCCGCCGCCGTGCCGTTGACCGCCGCGATCACCGGCTTCTCGCAGTCCAGGACCGCCGAGATCAGACGCTGGGCGCCCCGGCGGATCAGCCGGGCAACATCCCCGGCGGTGCGCTCGCCCGCCGCCGGGCCGCTCCGCAGGTCCGCGCCCGCGCAGAAGCCCTTGCCGGTGGCGGTGAGCACGACCGCCCGGACCGCCGGGTCCGCCGAGGCGCCGGACAGCAGGGTTATCAGCAGCTCCCGCTGCTCCGCGGTGAGGGCGTTCAGCACGTCCGGGCGGTTGAGTACGAGCCACAGGACGCCGTTCTCCGAGGTGTGGAGGACCCCGGGGGCGGGGGCGACGCTCACCGGCAGACCGCCAGCGCGTCCAGGGCCACCGCGCCCTGACCGCGGGGCAGGACCATCAGGGGGTTGATGTCCAGTTCGGCGAGTTCGTCGCCCAGCTCCAGCGCCATCCGCTGCACCCGCAGGATCACCTCCACCAGCGCGTCCACATCCAGCGGTGGCCCGCCGCGCACCCCGTCCAGCAGGGCCCGGCCGCGCAGTTCGGCCAGCATGGAGCGGGCCTGGTCCTCGCCGAACGGCGGGACGCGGACGGCGGTGTCCCGGAGCACCTCCACCAGGATCCCGCCCAGGCCCACGGTGACCGTCGGGCCGAAGAGCGGGTCCCGGACGACGCCGACGACCATCTCCGCGCCCCGCTCCACCATCTGGCAGACCAGGATGCCGTCGAGGTCCGTGCCCTCGCACCGGGCGATCTCGGTCAGCTCCCGGTAGGCGTCCCTGACCTGGCTGGCCGAGGTCAGCCCGATCTTCACCAGGCCCAGTTCGGTCTTGTGGGCGAGCAGGCTCCCGGACGCCTTCATGACCACCGGGTAGCCCACCAGACCGGCCGCCCGGACGGCCGCCGCCGCACTGGTCACCAACTGCTCGCGCGGCACCCGGATCCCATAGGCCCGGAGAAGCTGTTTGGCGCCGTGCTCGCTCAGCCGGGAGCCCGGCCGCAGCAGCGCCTGCGCCTTGCGGAAGGACGGCGAGGGGGTGCGGGGCGCCTCGTCGAAGGGGGAGCGGTATCCCGTGGTGAAGCGGTGGTGGTCGAGATGGGCGCGGACCGCCGTAATGCAGTTGGCGAAGGTACGGAAGGTCGCCACCCGGGAGGACCCGAGGAGGGTCTCCCGGTAGGCGGGCTCGGTGCCGACGGGGGAGCCCCACACCACACAGACCAGCTTGTCCGTCTCCTCGGCCGCCGCGACCAGATCCCGGGCGAGCCGGTCGCTCATCGGCGGGAAGGGGCCGGTGATCGGGCAGATCAGCACCCCGACGGCCGGATCCGCCAGAATCGCGTCGATGATCTTCCGGCCGCGCCAGTCGCCCACCGGGTGGCCGCCGTTGTCCACGGGGTTCGCCACGCTCAGCTCGTCCGGGATCCACTGGTGCAGCTCCGTCTGCCTGGCCTCGGAGAGCCGGGGCAGCCGCAGCCCGGCCGCCGTCGCCAGATCGGCGAAATGCGCGCCGGTGCCGCCGGAGATCGAATACACCACCACCCCGTCGGCCCGGGGCGGCCGGGCCCTGGCCAGCAGGGCGGAGGTGTCCTGGAGTTCGTCGAGGCCGTCGACCCGGATCACGCCGTACTGCCGCATGGCGGCGTCGACGACCCGGTCCGCCCCGGTCAGCTTGCCCGTGTGCGAGGCGGCCGTACGGGCCCCGGTCTCCGTCCGCCCCACCTTGACGGCGACGACCGGCACCCCGCGCCGCGCCGCCCGGTCGGCCGCCAGCAGAAACGCGCGGCCGTCCTTCAGCCCCTCCACATAGCAGGCGATGGCGCCGACCTCGGGCCGCTCCGCGAAGTACGAGATGAAGTCCGCCGTCTCCAGATCCGCCTCATTGCCCGTGGGCGCCCAGTGGGAGAGCCGGATACCCAGCTGCTGGAGGGTGAAGACCGGGCGCCCCTGGTGGCCGGACTGGGTGATCAGGGCGATGGCCGGTCCTTCGAGGTCCTCGCGGAACTCCTCGAAGGCGTTGAGATTGGTGTTCGGCCCGAGCAGCCGGACGCCCGCCCGCGCCACGGCGGCGGCGAGCCGCTCCTGAGCCGCCGCGCCGTCCTCGCCCGTCTCCGCATATCCGGAGGCGAAGGCGACGGCGAACTTCACCTTCGCCTCGGCCAGTTCCCCGACGAGCGGCAGCGGATCGCCGACCAGGAGCACCGCCAGATCGACCGGCTCCGGTACCGCGGCCAGCCGCGGTACGCAGGGAATGCCGAAGACCTCGGTACGCGAGGGGTGTACGGGGTGGAGCCGGGCACCCACCCGCTCCGACCAGGCGACGAGCTGCCGGGTGATGCCGGTGTTCGGGCGGCCCTCCGCATCGGACGCGCCGACCACCGCGACGGACGACGGACGGAAGAAGCGGTCGAGATCGGGGACCGGGGCGTACAGGGGGCGGCCGCTGACATCCGTGTCCCCGGCGGACGCCACGGTGGACGCGGAGTCGTGGACGGCGTCGCGGGCCTGCTCTCCGCAGGCATCGACGCGCGCCCGCAGATCCGAGGTGAGGGTGCCGTGAGTAGATCCAAGCATCGGTGAGCTCCGCTCCCTGCTCGTTGCTCGCTGCTCATTGCTCTGACTCTCGTTGCCGGTGCCGGGTCGAGCGTGCCCGCCCGTGCGCCCGTGAACGGGCGGTCACCCGTGAACGGGCTTCGTGGGCGTGCGTGCCTTCGTCTCGTCTCTGCCGGCCCTTTAACTGACGCACAGTCAGATTACAGAACTGACGCCATGTCAGGAACAGGCGTGCAGGGAAAGGGCGGTGCTGCCACCTCGTGATGACCCTTGCCATTTCTTTACCCTGGCGCCCTCGTTTCAGACGCCGATATTCGGACTGATCCGTCCGCCCCCGCACGTGCTCCGCGGGCCTTCCGGCGCCCGGTCGGCCGGGCTGTGCGGCCCCTGTCCGGGGCTCTGTTCGCTGGCCGGAAGTAACCGGTGAATTCACCGCGGGAAGTCCCACGGTCACTGTCCGGCGCATCCGGATCCCATCCGTCCGCGGCGCGTCGCCCGGTTCGCCCGGGCATTGCCCCGCGCCCCCGCGCAACCCCCTGATCGGCTCTCTGAGCTGCGCCTAAATAAAGGAGAGGTGATGAACCGTACTCACGTACGATGCGCTCGCTGGGAACAACGGGGTGGGGACCGTCGGATGGCGCATGGTCACACCCCTGCGAGAAATCCGGAGGTATCAGTATGAAGATCATGAACGGGTGGGCGGGGTTTGCACTGGCCGGAAACGACGTGATCGGCTTCCGCTCGGGAGCCGTCGACCCGGACTGGGAGCCCGGCGCGGCCCCGGTCGACCCCGACTGGGAGCCGGGTCTCACCCGCTGATCCCCTAGGACTTCCGCGCGCCGACAGGCGGTGCGGAACCACCGAGGGTCAAGAACGTAAAGAACGGTGAAAGTGCACCCGGGGCCGGACGCGGCCGGCGCCGGACGCTCTCACCCCACCCCCGGCGGCGGGGTCGTCCATGCCGTCGCAACACCGCAACACCGCAACACCGCAACACCGCAACACCGCAACACCGCAGCATCGCAACACCGCTACACAGCCATATCGCCGCGGCGCCCGCGCCGTCGGCCTCTTCTTTCCGCCGGGGGCGGCTCGTCCCGTCCCGGCGCTGCGCGCGCCGTGTCCCGCCCGGCGCGCCCCGGCCGGCCGTCCACGCCACTGACGCCGGCTTCCACATACCCGGGGCCTGCGGTCGGTGGCCGACTTCGCGCCCGGGTCAGCCGCCGGCGACCGACTTCGCGATCCGCTCCGCGTCGAGCGCGATCTCCCGCAGCATCCCCGTCAGCGGATTGGTGAACCCGGTGAAGTACAGCCCGGGAGCCCCGGCCGGGCAGCGGTGCCCCCGGTTCAACGGCCGTCCCCGCTCGTCCAGCACGCCGAGATGGCCGAGCATCCCGCCGAGCCCGCGCTCGTACCCCGTGGCGGCGATCACCACGTCCGGCGACAGCTTCTCCCCGCCGGCCAGTACCACCGTGTCCCCGTCGAACGACTCCACCGCCGCGACCGGCTCCACGGCCCCCCGCCGTACGGCCCGCACCAGGCCGATGTCCTGGACCGGCAGGGCGCCCTCCCGGACCCGGGTGTAGAGCCCCCGCTCGGGGCGCGGCAGCCCGTATGCGGAGAGGTCCGGTACGGCCACCGCCGCCTGTGCGCGGGCCAGCCGGTCCACCACCGCCACGGGCAGCCGCCGGGTCAGGATCGCGCTGTGCTGCGCGGTCCACCCCAGGGTGCTGCGGCGCACGATGTGCGGGGGAGTGCGGACCGCCAGCCGTACCCGCGCCGCACCGCCCCCGGCCAGATCGACCGCGATCTCCGCGCCCGTGTTGCCCGCGCCGACGACCAGGACGTCCATGCCTTCGTACGGTGCCGGGTTGCGGTACTCGCGGGCGTGGAGCAGCGGCCGGGTGAAGGACGGGAGGCCCGGCCAGTCGGGCAGCCGGGGGGTGTGGCTGTAGCCGGTGGCGACGACGACCGCGCGCCCCGTGAGCCGCCGGCCGCCGGTGGCGTGCAGCAGCCAGGACGGCGGGGCCGTCCGCCGTCTCCGGCCTCTCCACCGTCCCGGGGCCGGGGCGGGGTCCGGGGCCGGGACGGCGTCCACCCGGCTGACCTCGACCCCCGTCACGACATCGAGTTCATGGAACTCCGCGTACTTCTCCAGATAGCGGACGACGTCGTCGCGGGAGACCCAGCGGCCGAAGGAGCGGGGCATCGACAGGCCGGGCAGGGCGGACTTGCGGCGGCTGGTGTGCAGCCGCAGGCAGTCGTAGTGGCCGCGCCAGGAGGCGCCGACCGCAGGGGACTTCTCCAGCACCACGGCGCGTACGTCCCGCTCCCGCAGGGCGGCGGCGGTCGCCAGTCCGGCCGGACCGCCCCCGATGACATAGACGGGCATATCGGCGGTGCGGTCGGTGTCCATGATGCGTGAGCGTAATCGCGTGGTCACCCCATGGGTCTCGGCCGGGAAGGGAATCGATTGCGAATTGATCACGCGGCCTCCGTCCGCTTTCGTTTCCGGCCGACCGGGGTCGCCTCTTGTGCGTTCGGGGCTGCCGGAGGTGAACTGAGCCGACGAGAACTGATGGAGCGTCAGTTCAAAGCGGAGGGAAGCGCCCGGTGACCGCAGCCAGCCCCGAGATCGACGACTTCACCCGCCCCTACTGGGACGCCGCGGCCGCCGGTGCGCTGCTGCTCCGCCACTGCCGGGCCTGCGGGAAGCCGCATCACTACCCGAGGGAGTTCTGTCCGTACTGCTGGAGCGGAGACGGTGAGTGGGTGGCCGCCACCGGCCGCGCCACGCTCTACACCTGGTCCGTCGTCCACCGCAACGACCTCCCGCCGTTCGACCGCCGGGTGCCGTATATCGCGGCGGTGGTCGAACTGGAGGAAGGGCCCAGGCTGATGACCGAGGTGGTGGAGTGCGAGGAGGGGCGGCTGAGGATCGGGATGCGGCTGGAGGTGACCTTCCGGGTCATGGAGGAAGAAGGGGAAGGGGCGGAGGGTGAGGGTGCTGTTGTCGTGCCAGTCTTCCGCCCGGAGGGGGTACGGGAGGAGCAGCCGTAGGAGGCGGCCCCGCGGGCTCCGTCCTCGTGGTCCCGGACATCGCGGCCGCCCGGCTGCTCCGGTTGTGCTGCTGCTCCGGTTGTGCCGTTACGGCCAGAGCAGCCCGCGCGACCAGCCCGGTGCGGTGGTGGAGGCCGTCCGGTCGGCGGAGGGCGTCCGGTCGGTGGCGGGCGTACGGCGGTAGCGGAGCCGGACATGGCGGCGGGCCGCGTCGCCCTGGAAGAACTCCGCCTCGTCCGGAGCCAGTACGTACCGGGTCCAGGTCGGTACCGGGGCGCCGGGTTCGGCCTGTGCGCGCTCCCAGGCCGCCCGCGAGGCCGCGGCCAGCGTGGCCGAGTCGGGCAACGGCTCGCTCTGCCGGCCGGTGAGGGCCGCGGCGAGCGCACCCGTCGACCGGGCGTGCAGATCGGCCAGGCTCTCGTGGGCGCCCAGCGCGGTGACCCTGCCGCGGAGCCGGATCTGGCGCCCCTGCACCGGCCAGTAGAAGGTGAGCGCGGCTGCCGGGCGGGCGGCGAGCTGGCGGCCCTTGGCGCTGGTGGAGTGGGAGGCGAAGTGCCAGCCGCGGGAGTCCGCGTCGTGCAGCATCACGATCCGCGCGTCGGGTCCGCCGTCGTCGGCGACCGTGGCCAGGGTCATGGTGTGCGGTTCGGGCTGGCCCGCGGCGACCGCCTCGGCGAACCAGCGGTGGAAGAGGGGCAGCGGTTCGCCGGGGGCCGTGTCCGGGTCGAAGGCGGGCAGCGGGCTCTCCCAGACGCGCTGGGCGTGCAGCAGTGCGCGGAAGGCGTCCTGGGACCCTGCCGTCGCCGGGGTGTTGGTGTCCATGGGGTGATCGTCGCAGGCGGGGCGCGGGGGCGCGGGGCGATGGGCCTGCGGGGGCTGCCGCGCCGCCGGGCGCCTGCCCGTCCCGCCCGCCGTCCCGGCCGGTCAGTCGCGGCCCAGGACGACCGTGGCCGACGAACAGAACCAGCCACCCGTCCCGGATGCCGCGGCCAGCCGCGGCAGGCCGCCGTCCCGCCCCCGGACCTGGTGCGGCCCGGCCTCGCCCCGCAGTTGGCGTACCGCCTCCACCAGCAGGAACAGACCGCGCATCCCCGGATGGCAGGCCGAGAGCCCCCCGCCGTCGGTGTTCACGGGCAGTTCGCCGTCCGGGCCGATCCGCCCCTTCTCCACGAACGCGCCGCCCTCGCCCTTGGCGCAGAACCCGAGATCCTCCAGGGTCACCAGGGTCATATAGGTGAAGGCGTCGTAGAGCTGGGCGATGTCCATCTCCGCCGGGGACACCCCCGCCCGCTCGAAGGCGAGCCGCCCGGAGACCGCGGCCGGGGAGACGGTGAAGTCCTCCCACTCCGACATCGCCGAGTGCGAGACGTACTCGCCGGTGCCGAGGATCCATACGGGAGGCCCGGCGATATCGGCGGCGTACTCCTCGGCGACGAGCAGCACCGCGCAGCCGCCGTCGCTGCGGATGCAGCAGTGCAGCTTGGTGAACGGATCGGCGACCATCGGGCCGCCGAGGACGTCGTCCACGGTGAGGGGGGTACGGAACATGGCGTCCGGGTTGCGCGCGGCATGTGCCCGGGCCTGCACGGCGACCGCGGCCAACTGCTCGGGCGTGGTGCCGTAGCGGTGCATATGGCGGCGGGCCGCCATCGCGTACTTGGCGATCAGCGTGTGCCCGTACGGCGCCTCGAACTGGAGCGGGCCCCGGTTGCCGAGGGAGAGCCCGGCGGTACGGCGGCCCGCCCTGATATCGGCGCGTGCGGTGGAGCCGTAGACGAGGAGTACGGCGTTGGCATGCCCGGCCGCGATGGCATCGGCGGCATGGGCGGCCATCACCTCCCAGGTCGCGCCGCCCACGGAGGTCGAGTCCACCCAGCGCGGGCGCAGGCCCAGATACCCCGCCACCTCGGCGGGGGCGAGCGTGCCGAGCCCGGCGGAGGCGAAGCCGTCGATCACGGAGCGGTCGAGCCCGGAGTCGGCGAGGGCCCGGCGGGCGGCCTGGGCGTGCAGGGCGTACGGGGTGGTCCCGTCCAGCCGCCCGCAGTCCGCGAGGGCGATCCCGGCGACGGCGGTGCGTCGCCGGGGGGTACGGCCGGGCCGGACACCGGCGCTGGTGGTGGTGGCAGCCATGAATCTGACGGTACATCAGATGGGGATGGCCGGGGGAGGGTGCGGACTCGGGCGGGCCTCGGGCGGACTTCCGCGCGGGGGTGTCCATCCGGGGTGCGCCGCTCTAATATGACGGCCCGTCAGAAAGGGGGGTCTCGTGGACATGAACACGGGCACGGGCGTGGACACCGGCGGGGGTGTCGAAACGGGCGGGGGTGCGGAGACGGGCGAGGGTGTGGAGACGGGCGGGGGTATGGGTGCCGACGGGGGTGTGGCGGCGGGCGGGGACGCCGTCGTCGGTGCCGCCGGGGCGCACGACGGGATCCGGCACACCCTGCGCGACCTGTTGGCCCGGCGGGCCGGCGGCCCCCGGAACCGGCAAGCCGTGGGGACCCCGGAGGGCTATGACACCGCGCTCTGGCCGGTGCTCGCCGGGAAGCTCGGGCTGCCCGGGCTCGCGCTCCCCGAGGAGTACGGCGGCGTCGGCTGCGGGCTGCCGGAGCTGGCCGTCGCCGCGGAGGAGACCGGAGGTGCCCTGCTGCCCTCGCCGCTGCTGGCCACCGCCGTGCTCGCCGCCCCCCTTGTTGCCGCGCTCGGCACCCCCGAACAGCGGGCAGCCCTGCTGCCGCGTATCGCCGATGGTTCGCTGACCTGCGCACTCGCCGTCCCCGGCGGGGCACTGGCCACCGCGCTCGGTCTGGTCGCCGGGGCGGGCGGCGGTACGGCCGTCGGGAGCTGGGCGGGCGGCGGCCGCGCCGGAGGCGTCCAGGCGCGGCGGACGGGCGGCCCCTCCGGCGACGACTGGGTGCTGTACGGGGAGGCCGACCAGGTGCTCGACGGCCACAGCGCCGGACTGCTGCTCGTTGCCGCGCACACCGGCGGCTATCCGCGCAGCCGTACGCTCCTCTTTCTCGTCCCCGGCGACGCCCCCGGTCTGACCCGCACCCGCCGCACCACCCTGGACGAGACCCGCCCCCAGGCCCGGGTGCAGCTCCGTGACTGCCAGGCCCGGCTCCTCGGTGCGCCCGGCACGGCCGGAAGCGGTAGCGCGGTGGCCGCGGCGCTCACGCTGACGGGCGCCGGGGCGGCCGCGTTCGTCGCCGCCGAGGCCGTCGGCGCGGCGGAGAGCGCGCTGCGGGCCACGGTCGGGTACGCCGGGCAGCGGGAGCAGTTCGGCCGCCCGATCGGATCCTTCCAGGCGGTCAAGCACCGGCTCGCCGACCTCTATGTCGGGGTCCGAGCGGCCCGTTCGGCGGCCGCCTGGGCCGCGCGGCACCCCGCCGACGCGGGCCTGGCGCTCGGACAGGCCCTGGAGACCCTGCGGACGGTCGCGGCGGAGACCGTCCAACTGCACGGCGGCATCGGTTTCACCTGGGAGCACGACGCGCATCTCTTCTTCAAACGGGCCGCGGCCGACGAGCTGCTGTTCGGACCGGTCCACGCACTGCGGGCGCATGCCGCCGAGCAGGCGGGGCTCTTTTCCCCGACGGGCGGTACGGATCCGGTGGACCGTGCGAACCGGGCCGCGGACCAACACTCGCAGCTCGAGCCCCAGAACCAGTCCCGGCCTCAGCAGGAGCAGGAGCATCAGCCGGATCCGGCCGTCGCCGGGACCGGCCCGGCCACCGGAGAGGATGTGGGATGAACCGCCGGGGAGCGCTCTACCGCACGGTCCAGCGGGCCTCCGCCACCAGGGCCTTCGCCAGGATCGCGCCGCGGATCCTCCCGGCCGTCGACCGGGCGGTGCACCGGCTCACCCGCGGCCGGGTGCTGCCCAGCGCGCGGATGCTGCCCGGTGTCGTCCTCACCGCCCGGGGCGCGAAGAGCGGACTCCCGCGGACGATCCCCCTCGCCTCCCTCCACCGCCCCGCCGACGGCGGGCACGACGGCGCGGACACCGAATCATGGCTGCTCGTCGGCTCCAACTTCGGGCGCGCCGGACACCCCGCCTGGTCCGCCAACCTCCTGGCCCACCCCGAGGCCGGGATCAGCTGGCGGGGCCGGGAGATCCCCGTCCGGGCGCGGCTGCTGGAGGGTGAGGAGCGGGCGGCGGCCTGGGCGGAGCTGCTCGACTTCTGGCCGCCGTACGCGGTCTACCAGGAGCGGACGGAGCGCCGTATCCGGCTCTTCCGGCTGACGCCCCGCTGAGGCATCCGCGAAGAAATGGGTGAACCAGCCGCCCGCCCCGGCCGATCCGCTGCCGCGGGTCACCAGTCGCGCTCGGCGACCAGCTCCTCCATATCCGCCTCGGGGAAGCCGTAGGCGGTCGCCACGAAGTGGAAGTCCACGGCTATCTCGTCCCGTGCCACGGTCTCTATCTCGCTGTCCGCGTTCCGCAGTTTCTCGTCCAGCTCGTTGAACCGCTCGGTGGCCTCCGCCGTGAGGGCGTAGAGCGCGGTGAGGTCCGCCGGGCGCTCCCGCTCGATCCGCTCGCACAGCTCCAGCAGGATCGTCCGCCCCTCGGCAATCAGATGCCGCGGGTAGTAGTCGTCCCTGAAGAGCCGCTCCAGGAAGGCGTGTCCCGCCACCTTCTCGTTGGTGATCGCCATGCCGGCCCGCCCTCTCCCGGCCGCGGCCGGTGACCCGTACTGCTCGTGCCTGTGCTGTGCTGTCCTGCCCGTCGCTCCCGATAGTGCACCACCGCACTGACAACGGCCCCTGGCGACCGCGTTCCTACAGGTCGAGCGGGGTGAGCTGCCAGGCACGGCGGCGCCGGGCCCGCAGCAGGGACAGTGAGCCGGAGCCGGAGCCGGAGCCGGAGCCGGAGCCGGGTTCGGATTCGGCTCCGGATTCGCGGAGTCGCGCGGCCAGCCCGGCGAGGGTGTCGCAGCGGGCCAGCCAGAGCCCGCGCAGACAGACCTCCGGCCCGTACGAGGCCAGTGCCGCGGCCCGGACGGCGGCGGCCGCCCCGACGGAGCCCGCCAGTCCGGCGATGTCCTCGGCCGGATCGCCCAGCGCCGCGTCCGTCCAGCCGAGCACCCCGGAGATCCCGCCGTCGTTCCCGGTCAGCAGATGCCCGCCCGTGAGCCCGTTGTGGAGGAGTACGGCCGTGTCCGGGGCGGCGGGCGGCGGTACGTCGGCGAGGCGCCGCAGCACCAGACCGGGGTCGAGCCCCAGGTCCGCCGCCGGTCCGCGGGCCGCGCGCAGCGCCTCCTCCCGCAGCCCGGCCGGATCGCGGACCGGTTCCCGGAGCAGCCCGTCCACGCCCGGCCCGTCCCCTGCGCCGGCCCCTATGACCGACCCGTCCACCACCGGCCCGTCGCCCACGAGCCCGTCCACCACCGGCCCGTCCACCACGGGCCCATCCCCCACCGACTCGTCCCCCGCGCCCGGCCCGGCCCCGGCAGCCCGCTCCACCCCCGCGACCCGCTCCGCCCCGTACGACCTCAGGGCCGCCAGCATCCCGGACAGGTCCAGCTCCCCCGCGCCGGACACCGGACGCTCCTCCGCGGAGACCCCCGGGAGCCGGGTGTCCACGGTGTACGAGAGCCCCGGCGCCCATGTGCCGCTCGCCAGGGTCTCCGGCACCGGCACCGGGAGCCGTCCGCGCAGGGTGTCCCGCAGCGCGGTCTCCCGCCGTTGCCGCCGGGTCGTCTCCCGGTCCTTCGCCAGCCGGAGCACCCGGTCGTCGCCGATGGCCCAGATCGCCTGCCCGGTCCCTTCCGTCACCCGCCGGACAGGGGTGCCGTCCAGGGAGAGCAGTGCGCGTACGGCGTCGGCATCGAGGGCCGGGGACAGGTGCATGGGGGCGCCGTTCCTGATCGGGGAAGGGATTGCGGCAGGGAACGGAAGTTCATGATCACCGCGTTCACGCGTGAGCCTGCCTCCGCCCGCTGCTGTGCGCCAGCGAATTTCAGTTGCGCCCGGGACCGGTTTCCGCCGTCTGTGCCCGGGCCCGGCGCCCGCCGGTTCCCCTGCCGTCCGAGAACGGAGGGCCCGGGCGCCGATAGGGCCAGGAGGTCCACAGCCGCTACCACCCCCGGGTGATTGTCCGATCTTTCCGGGCGATGCCCGGGGAGTGTCGTCCGCGCCCGCGCGATGCCCCTGATCAGCCTGGGGCGGGGATTCCCGGATCGGGACTCACCTCACCTAACGAGAGAAGCCGATGTGATGCGAGCAGTTCTCGCGCGGCTGCGACAACGCTCCCGGACCACAGGCGTCGCCTGTGCCGTCCTCGCGGCGACCGCACCCGCGCTTGCGCTGGGCCCGGGTATGTCCTGGGCCGCTCCGGCGCCGCCGACCTCCCAGGAGGAGCGCGTCGTCTCCCCGACGGGTCAGGACCGGGGCGCGGCCCCGGAGCGGGCCGGGAACGGGAAGGAGAGCGGCGGCAAGGCCGCCAGGAACAAGGCACGTGCCTTCAAGCCCCACAAGGCCCAGCTCCGGCGGGCCCCGCTGCCCGGCGGGCTCGGCCCCTGCATTCCGGGGACCCCGCCCTGCCCGAACCCGTACCCGCCGATCAACAACGGCCCCATCACGGGCCGCGACAACAACATCAATATCTTCGCGGGCGGCAACTTCAATGTCCGCGAGCGGGCGGCCGAGGCCGAGGGCAAGGTCGTCGTCCTCGGCAACTTCGACCAGAACAAGGCCGCGGGCGGCAGCTCCATCTACAACATCGGCATCGTCGGCGTCGGCTCCCGCGTCCCCCCGGACGACGGCACCGACTTCCTCACCACCGGCGGCAACGTCTCCGTGGCGGCCGGGCAGAGCCTGCTCGCCGACGGCGGCAACGTCCGCTACGCGGGCACTCTGACCGGCACGGTTACGGGCACCCCCATCCAGGACCCCAACGCGGCGGCCCCCTACACCGCGCTGCGCAACCAGCTCACGGCCTCCAGCCAGTGCTACGCGCGCACCGAGACCGGGGAGCGCCCGGCCACCGGAACGGCGGTCAACGAGGGCGGTCAGACCACCTTCACCGGTGACGGCAGCTCCGCGCTCCAGGTCTTCAACGTCAACTTCGACCTCCAGACGAACACCGGCGGACAGCAGGGGATCGTCTTCAACAACATCCCGGCGAACGCCACCATCCTGGTGAACCTGCTGGGTGCCAGCCGCACCATCAACACCTACAGCGGCAGCCCGTTCGACACGGACCCGTTCAACCAGCTCCGCGAGCGGCTGCTGTGGAACTTCCCGGACGCCTCGACGGTCACCCTCCGCGGCACCGGCCAGTTCCAGGGCAGCGTCCTGGTCGGCAACCAGTCGTCGAACACGACCGTCACCCTCCCGGGCACCAACGGCCGCTTCTTCTCCACCGGCAACATCACCCACACCAGTGTGGTCGGGGCCGGCGGTGGCCAGGAGTTCCACGCGTACCCGTTCAACGGTGACCTGCCGGACTGCTCCACCCCGGTCCCGACCGCCCCGGTGCGGGTGGTCAAGGAGGACGCCACCACGGGCCTCCCGCTGGCCGGTGCCACCTTCCAGCTGTGGGAGGAGTCCAACGGCGTTCCGGGCCTCCAGACCACCGGCGTCTCCCCCGACGACCAGGTCGGCTCCCCCTGTGTGACCGGCGTCGACGGCACCTGCTCGCAGACCGTCGTCCCCGGTACGTACTACTGGCAGGAGACCGCGGCCCCGCCCGGCTACGACCTGCCCGCCAACCCGGTCTTCCCGGTGGTCCTGACCGCCGACGACGTACCGGACGGCGTGACCGTCACGGCCGACAACAGCCGGACCCCGGTCACCGGTGAGATCTCCGTCGAGAAGACCGACTCGGAGACGGGCCTGCCGCTCGCCGGGGCGATCTTCGAGCTGTGGCAGGAGACCAACGGCGTACCCGGTCTCCAGACCGCCGGCGCCGACCCGGACACCCAGCTCCCGCCGGACTGCACCACCGACGTGGTCGGCGAGTGCTCCCGGATCGTGCCGCTGGGCACGTACTACTGGCGCGAGGTCTCGGCCCCGCCCGGCTACGACCTGCCCGCCACGACGGTCTTCCCGCTCACCCTCACCGAGGAGAACGCCTCCACAGGTGTGAGCGTCGCCGTCACCAACACCGAGACCCCGGTACCTCCCGGCGAGGGCCCGGTGACCGTCGTCAAGGTCGACTCGGAGACGAACGCCCCGCTCGCGGGCGCCGTCTTCCAGTTCTGGCAGGAGACCAACGGGATCCCCGGCCTCCAGACCACCGGAATGACCCCGGACACCAAGGTCAACCCGGACTGCACGACCGGCGCGGACGGCCGGTGCAGCCGTGACGTCGTCGCCGGTACGTACTACTGGGTCGAGATCACGGCTCCGGCGGGCTACCAGCTCCCGGCGAACCCGGTCTTCCCGCTCACGCTCACCGAGCAGGACATCCCGGGCGGAGTCTCGGTCACCGCCGAGAACGTCGCGATTCCCGAGCCCGTCCTCGGCGACGTCTCCGTCGTCAAGGAGGACTCGGTGACGGGCGCTCCGCTCGCGGGCGGTGTGTTCCAGCTGTGGGAGGAGACGAACGGGGTTCCCGGTCTCCAGACCACCGGTATCAACCCGGACTCCACGATCGGCACCCCGTGCACGACGCCCGCGAACGGCACCTGCACCCGGACCGTCGAGACCGGTCAGTACTACTGGCAGGAGACCGCGGCCCCGCCCGGCTACGACCTGCCGCTCAACCCGGTCTTCGGCCCGCTGGTCCTCACCGAGGAGAACGCGGCCGAAGGCGTCTCCGTCGTCGCGGAGAACGTCCGGACGCCTCCCGGCGAGGCACCGGTACGGGTCGTCAAGCAGGACTCGGTGACCGGCGACCCGCTCGCGGGCGCGGTGTTCCAGCTCTGGCGGGAGACGAACGGGATCCCCGGTCTCCAGACCACGGGCGGGAACCCCGACACCTCCGTCGGCAGCCCGTGCACGACGCCCGCCAACGGCACCTGCTCCGCCACCGTCCAGGTGGGCCAGTACTACTGGCAGGAGACGCAGGCCCCGGCGGGCTACGACCTCCCGGCGAACCCGGTCTTCCCGATCACGCTCACCGAGGAAGAGATTCCGGGCGGTGTGACGGTGACCGCGGAGAACACCCAGACGCCGCCGGTCCGCGGTGATGTCTCGGTGCTCAAGGTCGACTCGGCGACGGACGCCCCGCTCGCGGGCGCGGTGTTCCAGCTCTGGAAGGAGACCAACGGCGTTCCCGGTCTCCAGACCACCGGTATCAACCCGGACACCTCCATCGGCGCTCCGTGCACGACGCCCGCCAACGGCACCTGCACCGAGACCGCCGAGGTGGGCCAGTACTACTGGCAGGAGACCCAGGCGCCGAACGGTTACGACCTGCCGGCCAACCCGGTCTTCCCGCTCACGCTGACGGCCGAGAACGCCCCGCAGGGCGTGACCGTCACCGCCGAGAACACCGCCACCCCGCCCGGCGAAGCGCCGGTCACCGTGGTGAAGGTCGACTCGGAGTCGGGCGACCCGCTCGCGGGTGCGGTGTTCGAGCTGTGGCAGGAGACGAACGGGGTTCCCGGTCTCCAGGTCGCGGGGATGAACCCGGACACGCAGCTCAGCCCCTCGTGCACCACGGGTGCCAACGGCCGGTGCAGCCGGGACGTCGTCCCGGGGACGTACTACTGGCGCGAGACCGCCGCCCCGGCGGGTTACGACCTGCCGGCCGACCCGGTGTTCCCGGTCATCCTCACCGAGAACGAGATTCCGGGCGGGGTGACGGTGACGGCGGAGAACACGCAGACGCCGCCGGTCCGCGGTGATGTCTCCGTGGTGAAGGTGGACTCGGAGACGGACGCCCCGCTCGCGGGTGCGGTGTTCCAGCTCTGGGAGGAGACCAACGGGGTTCCCGGTCTCCAGACCATCGGTATCAACCCGGACACCACGATCGGCAGCCCCTGCACGACGCCCGCGAACGGCACCTGCACGGCCACGGTCGAGGTGGGCCAGTACTACTGGCAGGAGACGCAGGCCCCGGCGGGTTACGACCTGCCGGCGAACCCGGTCTTCCCGCTCACGCTGACGGCCGAGAACGCCCCGCAGGGCGTGTCCGTCACCGCCGAGAACACCCGGACGCCGACCCCGCCCACCGGCGAGATCGACGTCCACAAGACCGACGCCAAGACCGGCAGGCCCCTCGCGGGCGCGGTGTTCGAGCTGTGGGAGGAGACCAACGGCTTCGCCGGTCTCCAGACCAGGGCGCTCAACGGCACCCCGCCCGACACCATGGCCGGCCCCGGCTGCGCCACGGACCGCTCCGGCAACTGCACGTTCGACGAGTTGCCGCTCGGGACGTACTACCTGCTGGAGACGGATGTGCCCGAGGGCTACGTCCTGCCGGACAACCCCGTGAAGGGTCCGTTCACCATCACGGCGGACAACGCCGACCAGCCCGTTCATGTCGAGGTCGCCAACAAGCGTGGCGAGCCCGGCAAGGGCAAGGGCGGCAAGGGCAAGAAGTAACCGCCCGCCCGTAGGACAACCGAATACCGAGCGTTGACGGGAGCGCGGACGCACCGGATCACCACCGGGCGTCCGCGCTCTCGCGTTCCCGTTTCCCGGGGCCGGTGACCGTACGTTTCCGGTGCCGGTGCCGGTGCCGGTGCCGGTGCCGGTGCTGGTGTCCCGGTGTCCCGGCGGTCCCGACGGCGGGCCGGTGGCCCTGGCGGTCCGGTGCCCCGGTGCTCTCGCGGTCCGGCGTCCCGCGGAAACCTTCACGCGCCGCGCCCCGCCGGTCCACCATGGCCGGATGGCCGAACAGTACCTCTCCGCCTTCGCCGTCGACTCCGCCGCCTTCGCCGCGCTCGTCGGCTCGGACGACGACTCCTTCGTACGGGCCGCGGTCGCCGCGATCGACGGCCCCGCGGCCGGCACCCTGCTACGGGCCCATGACCCCGGGGAGGCGGCCGCCGCGCTCCGGGACATCGCCGCCGGACGCCCCGACCCCACCCGCCCCGGCGGCTACACCTGGCTGCTGGAGCTGCTCGGCCCCACCGCCGGTGTCCCGGTCGGCGCCCACACCCTCCCCGGCCGCCGCTGGCATCTCCTCGGGCGCGCCCTGCTCGCCTGGGAGCTGCCCGTCCTGGCCGGCCTCTGGTGCCGCCCCTGGGGGTTCCCCTTCGGGGACCGTGCCCCCGATCCGGACCCCTGGCCCTTCCCGGCCCTCGCGACCGCCGCGGAACTGGACCTGATCGGGACGGAACTCGCCGCTCTCGACCCGGGGCGGATCCACTCCCGGCCGGAGCTGCTGCCCCATGGGGACGACGGCGACGGCGAGTGGGAGGACGATGCCGAGGAGGCCGAGTACCTGCTCTGCGAGCGGCTGCCCGGCTGGGTGGCCGCGGCCCGTGCCGAGCGGCGGGATCTGCTGCTGGTCCGGGACGGCGGCCGGTAGGCCGTCTCCTCCGTATCCGTGCCGGGATCCCGTACCGGATTCCCGCCCCGGCCGCCCCTGTGCTTCTCACCTCTTCGGCCCCTCGCCCGGGGCGCGTTCGGGCCCCCGCTGATAACAGTGGACTGGGGGCATCCGGGGGCGTACCAGGACGGAGTGCCGCATGCGACGGACGAAGACAGGGGAGCGCGGCAGCAAGCGCACGGGCATAGCCGGGGCCGCCGCGGTGGCGCTGCTCACCGGGGCGGTCGCCGTGGCCGGGCCCGGCGGCACCCCCGAGGCCGGCGCGGCCCCGCTGGGGGTCACCGACTGCACGGCGGGGACCGGGCCCTACCAGCGGGCCCTGGAGGAGTATCTGAAGCGGCCCGTGGACGGGGTCCAGTCGCCCGCCGACTGCGTGGCGATCCGCAACTTCCAGGCAGCCAACGACATCCAGCCCGCCGACGGCTACGCGAACCTGATGACGTACCGCACATCGGTCGCCGTGCAGGCCCGGGCCAATCCGAACGCGGCGGGCCACTGCCCGGTCCGGGACCACCGCGTGACCTGCGTCGACCTCGACCGTCAGCTGCTGTGGGTGCAGCGCGGCCGGACCGTCGTCTTCAACCCGGTGCCGATCCGCACCGGCCGGGACAGCGAGGAGACCCGGCTCGGCTGGCACGAGATCTACTGGCGCAGCCGCGACCACGTCTCCACCATCTACGACGACGCGCCGATGCCGTACGCCCAGTTCTTCGACGAGGGACAGGCACTGCACGGACGGCTCGACGACCTCTACGACGGCGGCGGCTCGGCCGGGTGCGTCAATCTGAAGCTCTCCGACGCGGCGTCGCTGTGGGACCTGCTGGAGATCGGCGACGCCCTCTACATATGGGGCGTGAAGCCCGGCACGGAGGGCTGACGGGCACGGACCCGCGGGGTCCGGAAGGGCGCGGACAGCGCGGACAGCGCGGACAAGGGCCGAGGGGAGCGGCCGGGGGGCTCCGCCGTGCGGGAGAGGCGGCACGAGGCCGTGCGCCCCGGAAGGCGGACCGCGCCCGGAAAGCGGACCGGGCCCCGGATGGGAATCGGGGCCGCCGCGGGATGGTGGGGGGAGGAAGAAGAAGGTGGGGGGTGGAGAAGGGTGGGGGGTGGCGGTGGAGCCGGTGGAACTGCGGGAACGGACGGAAGGGCTTCTTCCGCAGTTGACGTTTCCGGATTACTTCAGCGGCTTCTTGCCGGTGATGCCCAGATGCACCAGGAGCGCGAGGTTCGGCCGGAGTTCGGCCTGCTTCACACCCCAGGTGGTGAACCCCTTCTGGTGCGAGGCCACCGCGGCCAGCATGGCCACCAGCGATCCGGAGACCGCGGCGGGGTTGACGTCCTTGTCGACCCGGCCCTTGGCCTGGAGCTCCTTCACCGCGTCCGTCAGGGAGTTGGTGACCGAGTTGAGGATCTTCATCCGGATCTTGTAGAACCGTTTGTCGCCCTCCGCGGCCCCCAGGTCGACGACCCGCAGGATCGCGTCGTTGCGCCGCCAGAAGTCGAGGAAGCCGTCGACCAGTTCCTCGGCCGTCTGCCAGGCGGCCTTGCCGACCCAGGAGCGCCCCGCGACCAGTCCGGTCAGGGAGGCACCTTCCTTGGCCATGTCCTCGGCGATTTCGAGGACGGCGCCTTCGACATCGGGGAAGTACTGGTAGAAGGTGGCGGGGGAGGTCCCCGCCTTCCGGGCCACGTCGATCACCTTGACGTCCCGGTACGGCGATGAGCTGAGCATCTCGCCGAGGCAGTCGAGCAGCTTCTGCCGCGTCGCCTGGCCGCGTCGTCCGGCCACTCGGCCGTCGACAGTGCGTACTTGTCCTGTCATGCCGTCAGCTTACCGAGGGGTGATCGGCGCGCGATTCGGCCGACTGCAAATGGGGTGTACGGGCCGGAGGACCCCGCCCGGCCGGGCTGGACGGACAGCCTGAGAACGCGCGTTCGAGCGCGGACGGAGGGGGTGCGGTCACGGTCCGTGGTGTGCTCCGGATCTCCCTCCGTCCCCCTCATCCGTTTTCCCAATTTCTGCGTCAAGGATCAGTGGGGGGTGATCGCCCCGCCCGGCCGTCCGGGCCGTCCGGACCGGCCGCGCCGCCTGCGGGGAAGCCGCCGCGATCCGGCCGGGACCCGTCCGGGACGAGGTGATCCGGATACCGGACGAATCGTCGTACTCACCGACAATCGGGGTGCGGCGGGGCGCGGAATGTGCGGGAAATCGTACGGAGGACGCGGTACGGGCCGGACCGGGAGGGGTACGGAGATGCGGGACGGAGCGGTTCCGGCATGCCCGGCGTGCCCTGATCCGGGCGAGACACCCCGATCCGCCCCCGGGTTCGCCACCGCCGCCTCCGACAGGAAGAATCGGGGTGCGCGACCGCTGCGGGGCTCGGCGGTGACGCCGTGCAGGGCCGGGAAGGACGGGCCCGCTGGAGCCGGGGCCCGTACGGGGAGGTGGCAGGGATGGAACAGCTGACGCAGCACGACCCGAGACGGATCGGTCCGTTCGAGGTGCTGGCCCGGCTCGGTGCCGGGGGCATGGGGCTGGTCTATCTCGCCCGGTCGGCCTCGGGCCGCCGGGTGGCCATCAAAACCGTCCGTACCGAACTCGCCGAGGACCAGCTCTTCCGGGTCCGCTTCACCCGCGAGGTCGAGGCCGCGCGGGCCGTCAGCGGTTTCTACACGGCGGCCGTCGTCGACGCCGACCCGCGGGCCGCGGTGCCCTGGCTGGCCACCGCCTATGTCCCCGCGCCGTCGCTGGAAGAGATAGTGAACGAGTGCGGGCCGCTGCCCGCCCAGGCCGTGCGCTGGCTGGCCGCGGGCATCGCCGAGGCCCTCCAGTCCATCCACGGCGCCGGACTGGTCCACCGCGACCTCAAGCCGTCCAACGTCCTTGTCGTCGAGGACGGCCCCCGGGTGATCGACTTCGGTATCGCCTCCGGGGTCTCCAACACCCGGCTGACCATGACGAACGTCGCCGTCGGCACCCCCGCCTACATGTCCCCCGAGCAGGCCAGGGACTCCCGCAGCGTCACCGGCGCCAGCGATGTCTTCTCGCTGGGCTCCACGCTGGTCTTCGCGGCCACCGGCCATGCCCCCTTCCACGGCGCCAACCCCGTGGAGACCGTGTTCATGCTGCTGCGCGAGGGCCCCGACCTGGAGGGGCTGCCGCCCGAGCTGCGGCCCCTGATCGAATCCTGCATGGGCATGGACGCGGCCGGCCGCCCCTCGCCCGAGGACCTCCAGGCCCAGCTGGCGCCCCATCTCTTCGCCTCCGGCGGCGACGACAGCGGTACGGCGTCCGCCTGGCTGCCGGGGCGGGCCACGGCGATGATCGAAGCCCGGCGCGGCGGACGCACCACCCAGGTCCCCGCGGCCGGACCTGCCCTGCCGCCCGGTCCCGGACCGCAGGGCGGACAGCACAACGGAGCCCCCGCCGCCGCCCAGGCCGGGCGCCAGGCCGGCCCGCAGGTGGTGCCCCCGCCGCCCGCGGAGCCGCCGCGCCGCAACCCGAACTGGGCCCGCCAGGAGGACCCCCGGACCGGCGCCGCCGCCCCGGCCGCCCCGGCTGCCTCCGCCGCCGCCGTACGGCTGCCCGGGGTGGCCGCCCCGATCGGCCCCGGCCTCAAGGTCGCGGACGCCCTGGGGCCGCTCCCCGGCTCGCCGCCCGGCACGGGCTGGATCCGCCCGCCCGCCGGACACCCCGGCGGTACCGCCACCGCACCGCCCCCGCCCCCGGCCCTGCCCCCGGCAGCCGCGGCCCGCCCGGCCGGCGCCTCCTCGCCGTCGCTGCTGCCGGACGGCACCGGCCGCTGGCGGCCCTGGCGGTTCCGGATGTCCAACGATGTCTGGGGCACCCCGATCGTCGACGGCGGCCTGCTCTACGTGACCTCCTTCGAGGTCCACGCCCTCGACACCGGCACCGGCCGCCGTCAGTTCAAGACCCGTGACGTGGCCTGGTCCATGGCGCTCGAAGCCGGCCGGATCCACGCCTCCGACGGCCCCACGCTCTACGCCCTCGACGCCGCCGACGGCCGGGAGCGGTGGCGGCTGTCCACCGAATCCTGGGTCTACTCCCTCCAGACCGACCGCGGCACGGTCCTCACCGGCACCCGCGGCGGCGGCGTCCAGGCCTGGGAGGCGTCCGACGGCGAACAGCTCTGGGAGCTGACGGGCGCGCAGTCCGAGTTCGAGACCGTCGAGGGCGGCCCGGTCATCGCCGGGGGCACGGTGTACGTCTGGAAGGAGGCCCGGCTGCGGGCCCTGGAGGCCCGTACCGGCACGGAACGCTGGTCGTACCCCGTGGGCGACGCCGCGTCCTGCGGCAATGTCCCCGTCCGGGTCCATCCCGCGACCGACGGCTTCGTCTATGTCTCGGCCGGTACCCGGGTCATCGCCCTGGACATCGCCACCGGCCGGGTCCGCTGGCACTTCGAGGCACCCGCGGTCTTCCTCTCCCCGCCCGCCTTCGCCACCGGACCCGCGGTCGCGGGCGGCGGTGTCTATCTCGCGGACTATCTGGGCACGGTGTACGCCCTGGACGCGACCACCGGCAAGGACCGCTGGCGGATCGCCACCGAGGCCCGCACCTCCACCGAACCGGTGCTGGTCACCGGCGGCAACGTCCATGTCGGCAGCGGCTCCGCGCTCTACACCCTGAACGCCGTCACCGGCACCCCGCTCTGGCGGTTCGCGGCGGGCGCCGAGGTCGTCGGCGCCCCCGTCGCCGCGGACGGCCGGGTCCACTTCGGCTCCGCCGACCATGTGCTGTACACGCTGGACGCGACGGGCGGCCAGCTCCGGTGGAAACTGGCGACGGGCGGCGAGATCACCGGCTCCCCGGTGGTCCGGGACGGTGTCGTGTACGCATGCAGCAAGGACCGCTGCGTCTACGCGCTGGACGCGGTGAAGGGCACGGCGACCGGCCGCCGCTGATCCGCTTGCGCGGCGCCGGGAGTGAGCAGTGGTGGGGGTCCCGCTTCCCGGCCGGAGCCCGTCGTGCCCCGGGTGTCCGGCCGGGGCGCGGCGGACCGCACGCCCCGCCCGGCGGCCGCCGATGGCCGGGCCGGTCCGGCTGCCCGATGGGTCCGGTCACGACGAACTCGGCCGTCCGGACGGCAAACCGGGTGCCGGGGCGCGGGCCGAGGCCGGAGATGCCCTCGACGGCGACCAGCTCTGGGGCGGGTGCGCACACATTCCGGCGGGGCCGCGGATCTTCCCGGACCGGTCGGCCGCCGCGACGGCGGTCGCGGCCCGGTGGCCGGTTCGGTCGCCACGCCCGGCGCAGTCCCCGGGGCGACAGGCCGCCCGGAGGTACGGTGACGGGCGGATCCGCGAGGCCCGCCGGTTCCGGCGGCACGGCTGCCCGGACCGGGCCCGCCCAAGACCGATGAGGATCCGGGACCGCGACAGTCCCCCTCTCGTACGGCTACGGCATACGCAGGCGACGGCGACGGCGAAAGGAAGACCGTGATGGCGGAGGCACCGGAGACCGGGCTGAGGGCCCTGCTGGCGGACGGGGTGCGGCGCGGGGAGGCGGTCGGGGCCGTCGGGCTCGTCGTCCGCGACGGAGCCGCCGAGACCGCCGTCGCGGGCGGCCGTACCCTCGGCGGGCCCGCGGACATCGCCCCCGACACGATCTTCCGGATCGCGTCCCTCACCAAGCCGATCACCGCCGCGGCCGTGATGCTCCTGGTCGACGAGGGGCGGCTCGCCCTGCGGGACCCGGTGGCGCGCTGGCTGCCCGAGCTGGCCGCGCCGGTGGTGGTACGGACCCCGGACGCGCCCGCCGACGACACCGTCCCGGCGGTCCGGCCCGTCACCGTCGCCGATCTGCTCACCGCCCGCGCGGGCTGGGGATACCCCGCGGACTTCTCCCTGCCCGCCGTCCGGGCACTCGCCGACGGCCTCCCGCAGAACCCGCCCGAACCCGAGGGCATCCCCGCCCCCGACGCCTGGCTGGCGGCCCTCGCCCGGATCCCGCTGATCCACCAGCCCGGCGAGCAGTTCCTCTACAACACCACCTCCGACATCCAGGGCGTACTGATCACCCGGGTCACCGGGCAGCCCCTGGCGGAGTTCCTCGCCGAGCGGCTCTTCGGGCCACTGGGCATGACGGACACCGCGTTCAGCGTCCCGGCGGCGAAACTGGACCGCTTCACCACCCTCTACCGGCCGGGTGCCCCCGGTACGGATGGCACCGGGCCGGGGGAGCCGGACCTCTGGGACACCCCCGACGGCATGTGGAGCCGGGAGCCCGCGTTCGCCTCCGGCTCCGGAGGTCTGACGGGCACCGCCGGGGACCTGCGGGCCTTTTTGACGATGCTCCTGGAGCGCGGCGAGGGCCCGGACGGCCGCCGGATCCTCCGCCCGGACTCCGTACGGCTGATGACCACCGACCATCTGACCGCGGACCAGCGCCGGGCCGGGGCGGTCTTCCTGGACGGCCAGGGCTGGGGCTTCGGCGGCTCCGTCGACGTCGAACCGTCCGAGCCGTGGAACGTACCCGGGCGCTACGGGTGGATCGGCGGCACCGGCACCGCGGCCCACTTCACCCCGTCGACCGGCACCGTCGCGGTGCTGCTCACCAATATCGGACTGTCCGGCCCGAGCGCGCCGCAGCTGATGCGCGACTTCTGGCGGTACGCGGCCCGCCGGTGACGGGGTGACGGGGTGACGGGGTGACGGGGTGACGGGGTGACGCGGTGACGCGGTGACGGGCCCGGCGGCCGCACGGTCGCCGCGCCCGCCGCGACCGCTGGGACGCGCCGCAGGGCCCGTCACCGTCCTGTGCCGGGCGCAGCCCGCCTAGCGCAGCCGGTAGCCCGGCGGCCCGCCGTCCCCACCCTGCTCGTTCCGCGCCGCCTGCCGGGCCTCGAAGAGCCGGGCCTGCTCCTCCGGCCGCAGACTGCCCAGGGCGATCAGATGCGGGGCCAGCGCCAGTGCATGGGAGCGGGCGGTCTCCCGGGCGGCCCACAGCGCCCGTACGGTCCCCTGGACCGCGTGCGGCGGCTGGGCCGCGATCACCGCGGCCGCCCGGAGCGCGGCCGTCCGCGCCCCGCCGGGCTCCGTCAGCTCGGAGACCAGCCCCGTCTCATGGGCACGGGCCGCCGAGAGCCGTTCCGCCGTGCCGGTCAGGGCCAGCCGGGCCGCTTCCCCGTACGGCATCCGCTGGGCCAGCAGCACCGACTCGTAGGCGCTGACCATGCCGTAGGCCGTATGCGGGTCGAAGAACTCCGCGGTCCGGGAGGCGATCAGGAACTCGCACTCACCGAGCAGATAGAACGCCCCGCCGCAGGCCATGCCCTCGACCGCGGCCACCACCGGTTTCCACAGGTCGTTGGCCTTGGGGCCGACGGTGAGCAGCGGATCGTCGATGCTGTACGGGGAGGCGGGCTGCGGCACCCGTACCGAGCGGTCGATGCCGGTGCAGAATGCCCGGGTGCCGGAGCCGGTGAGGACGACCGCCCGGACGGTGTCGTCGTGGCGGAAGGAGCGCCAGGCCGCGGCGAGCGCGGCGGCCGCGGGCAGGTCGATCGCGTTGAGCCGGCCGGGCCGGTCCAGGACGACGACCGCGACACCGGTCTCCGCGACGGCCTCCCGGTCGACCAGGACCCCGGACCCCGCCGCGTCCTCCCCGGCCGGAGCGGCGGCGCCGGTCACGGCCGCTCCAGCAGCCAGCGCGGCAGCCGCAGCCCCTGCTCGTCCGGGGGCGCGAACGCCACCCGTACGCCCGCCCCGATCCGCAGCCTCGCCGGGTCGACCGAGTCCAGGGGCGCGTCGGGCGCGGTCACCACATTGCCCACGAGCCGGATCCGGGGCAGGTCGGCGAGTTCGACGAGGACGGCGTTGTACGGGGCCAGTTCGGCATAGCCGGGCAGCAGCGGCGGATGGGGGACGACGTACGACCAGATCCGGCCCCGGCCGCTCACCGGCCGCCAGTCGGCGTCGAAGGACTGGCAGTGCGGGCAGCAGGGCCGCGGCGGGAAGCGCGGTTCGGCGCAGTCGGCGCAGGTCTGGACGCGGAGTTCGCCGCGGGCCGCGTACTCCCAGAAGGGTGCGCCGTCCTCGTCGGTGACCGGACTCAGCAGGCTCATGGGTCGGCTCAGCTCCTCAGCAGTACGGCCGATGTGGGCACGCCCTCGCCCGCGGTGACCAGGCAGGTCGCGGCGGACGGCACCTGGGCGGTGGAGGTGCCGCGGAGTTGCAGCACGCCCTCGGTGATCAGGTTGAAGCCGTGGACGTACGCCTCGGACAGGCCGCCGCCCCCGGTGTTGATGGGCAGCCTGCCGCCGATCTCCAGCGCCCCGCCCTCGGTGAAGGCGCCGCCCTCGCCGCGGCCGCAGAAGCCGTAGCCCTCCAGGGAGAGGGGGATCAGCGGGGTGAAGGCGTCGTATATCTGGGCGACGTCGATGTCTTCGGGGCCGAAGTCGGCGTGCTTCCAGAGTTGACGGGCTGCGGTCCAGGCGGGGCCGGTGAGGGGGTCGTCGTTCCAGTAGTTGACCATGCCGTGGTGCTGGGCGGGCAGGCCCTGGGCGACGGAGTGGACATAGACGGGCTTCTGCCGGCAGTCGCGGGCGCGTTCGGCGGAGACCACGACACAGGCGAGGGCGCCGTCGGTCTCCAGACAGTTGTCGAAGAGGCAGAGCGGTTCGCTGATCCAGCGGGACGTCATATACATGTCCCGGGTCAGCGGGCGGTCGTACATCATCGCCGCCGGGTTCTGGTTGGCCCGGTTGCGGCAGGCGAGGGCGACATTGAAGAGATGGTCGCGGGTGGCGCCGTACTCGTGCATATAGCGGCGGGCGAGCATGCCGATCTCGTCGGCGGGCCGCAGCAGCCCGAAGGGCCGGGTCCACTGGCCGGGGGTGGGGAGCTGGGCCGCGGTGTTCCGCCAGGGGCGGGGGCCGCTGCCGCGTTTGCGGGACCGCCAGGCGACGCCGACGCTCGCCTGGCCGGTGGCGACGGCGGCCGCGAGATGGGCGAGGGTGGCACAGGAGCCGCCGCCGCCGTAGCCGACCCGGGAGAAGAAGGTGACGTCCCCGGCGCCGATCGCCTTGGCGATCTCGACCTCGTCGGTCTCCTCCATCGTGTACGAGGCGAAGGCGTCCACCTCGGAGGCGGCGATCCCGGCGTCGTCGAGAGCGGCGACGATTGCCCGGCAGGCGAGCGTCCGCTCCGGTTCGGGCAGTTGTTTCGCATAGGCCGTGCGGCCTATGCCGGCTATCGCCGCCGCGTCCTTGAGACCGGCCACGGGCACACCTCCGCCGTTCGATCCCCTGGGGCCGGGCCCGGAAGCCCGCGGGCCCGGCCGCCGGACGGGCGGCGCGGGCTGCCGGATACCGCCCTCTGCTGACAGCGCGTCAGGCTACCGCTAATCTGACGGATAGTCAGCTACGGTGCGGGGCCCGGCCCACGATGCCGGGCAGGCGGCAGGCGGCAGGCGGCAGGCGGCAGGTGGCAGGTGGACGGTGGACGGTGGGCGGGCGACGGCCCGGCCGGGCCGGACGGCCGGTGACGACGGGAGGCACGGGATGGTGCGAGCACGTCCGACCGGCACGGGCCCGGAGGCCCCCGGCCCCGGCCGGGAGGGCATGGAGGCTCCCGGGCCCGGCCGGGAGCGCCCCGAGTCCGGGCCCGGTCCGGAGCGGGCAACCCTGGCCGACACCATTCCCCGGCTGGTCCGGCGGGCCGCCGCCGCGTACGGGGCGCGGGAGGCCGTCGTCGCCGAGGGCGGCCGTACCCGGGCCCGGGTCAGCTACGCCGCACTCGGCGAACGCGTCGAACGCGCCGCCGCGGCCTGTATCGCCGCGGGCGTCCGCAAGGGCGATCGGGTCGCCGTCTGGGCCCCCAACACCCTCGAATGGATCGTCTCGGCGCTCGGCGCGGTCACCGCGGGCGCCGTCCTCGTCCCCCTCAACACCCGCTTCAAGGGCGCCGAGGCGGCCTATGTGCTCAACCGCTGCCGCGCCCGGCTGCTCTTTGTCACGGGTACCTTCCTCGGCACCTCGTACCTCGCGTCCCTGCGCCGCGCGGACATCGAACTCCCCCATCTGCGGCGGACGGTCGTCCTCGCCGCCGGAGCGCCCGACTCCGGCTCCTGCCTCGGCTGGGACGACTTCCTCGCCGCCGGGGCCGGAGTAGGCGCCGACGAGGTACGGGAGCGGGCCGACACCATCGCGCCGGACGACCCCTCCGACATCATCTTCACTTCCGGCACCACCGGCCGCCCCAAGGGCGCGGTCATCACCCACGGCCAGACGATCCGCTGCTACGACCTCTGGAGCGAACTCGCCGGACTCCGCGCCGACGACCGCTATCTCATCGTCAACCCGTTCTTCCACACCTTCGGCTACAAGGCGGGCATCATCGCCTGCCTCACCCGCGGTGCCACGATGGTCCCGCAGGCCGTCTCCGGCACCGAGACCGTCCTCGCCAATATCGCCGCAGAACGGATCACGGTCCTGCCCGGACCCCCGACCCTCCACCGGACCCTGCTGGACCATCCGGCGCGCGCCGCCTACAACCTGTCGTCGCTGCGGCTCGTCGTCACCGGCGCCGCCGTCGTACCGCTCCAGCTCGTCGAGCGGCTCCGCGACGAACTGCGCGTCGGCACCGTACTGACCGCCTACGGGCTCTCCGAGGCCAGCGGCTTCGTCACCATGTGCCGCCGCGGTGACGACCCCGGCACCGTGGCCCGGACCTCCGGCCGGGCCCTGCCCGGCACCGAGGTCCGGGTGCGGGCCGCGCCCGGCGAGCCGGGGGAGGTGCTGGTGCGCGGATTCCAGGTGATGAGCGGCTACTTCGAGGACCCGGAGGCCACCGCGGCCGCCGTCGACGCCGACGGCTGGCTCCGCACCGGCGATATCGGGATCCTCGACGACGGCGGCAACCTCCGGATCACCGACCGCATCAAGGACATGTTCATCGTCGGCGGCTTCAACGCCTATCCGGCCGAGATCGAACAGCTCATCGGGGCCCACCCCGATATCGCCGACGTGGCGGTGATCGGCGTCCCGGACGCCCGGCTCGGCGAGGTCGGCAGGGCCTACGCCGTACGTCGGCCGGGCGCCGCCCTCACCGCCGACGACCTGATCGCCTGGGCCCGGCGGGAGATGGCGAACTACAAGGTGCCGCGGTCCGTCGCGTTCGTACCCGAACTCCCGAGGAACGCCTCGGGAAAGGTCCTCAAGGGCGACCTGCGCCGCCGGGCGGCCGCGGGCCCCGGCTGACGCCGGGGCACCGCGGCCGGGCGGCGCGCCCGGGGGCCTCGCCCGGGGAACCGTGCCCCGGGCCCGGACCAGCCGACGGCCCGGACCGTACGCCCTGGGTCGCCCGGCCGACTCGGGTTTGGACCGTACGCCCCCGGGCCCGTACCGGCCGGCCCGGAGCGGAGCCGTACCGCTACCGCAGGACGAGCGGGATCTCCCGCCAGCCGTACGCGATGAACGACGGCACCTGCTTCAACTCCTCCGGCGGCACCGCGAGCCGCATCCGGGGGAAGCGCTCGAAGAGCCGCGGCAGCGCGGTCAGCGCCTCCACCCGGGCCAGCGGCGCCCCGATGCAGCGGTGCACCCCGATCCCGAAGGCGAGGGAGTCGTCGGCGCCGCGCCGGGCGTCGAAGGCCGTCGCGTCGTCGCCGTAGTGCTCCGGGTCGTACCCCGCGGCGGCGTACGTCGTCAGGATCGCGTCGCCCGCCGGGATGGTGACGCCCGCGATATCGAGATCGGTGACCGCGAACCGCAGCGGCAGACTGGCGATCGACGGAGCCACCCGCAGCACCTCGTCCACCACCGACTCCCAGCCGATCTCGCCCGACCGGACGGCCGCGAGCTGCTCGGGGTGGCTCAGCAGCAGCACCACCGCGTTCCCGATCAGATTGACGGTCGTCTCGTAGCCCGCGCCGATCACCAGCAGCAGGGTGTAGAGCAGTTCCTCGTCGCTGAGCCGGCCGCCCTCCTCGTCGCGGACCCGGATCAGCTCGGTGGTCATGTCGTCGCCGGGATTCCCGGCCTTGTAGGCGATCAGCGCGGGCAGCACCGTACCGATCTGCCGCTGCACCGAGGCCGCGTGCTCCGGGCTGGGGTCGGTGGTGTCGATGATCGCGGTGATCATCCGGCCGACGTCGCCCACCAGATGCTCCGGCACACCGAACAGCTCGCAGATGATCCGCATCGGCAGCGGCTGGGCGTAGGCGGCCCGCAGATCGACCGGACCGCCGCCGTCCGCTGCCTCGCCGAGCGCCGTGAGCAGGTCCTCCGTGACCGACTCGACGCGCGGGCGCATCGCCTCGGTGCGGCGGGCGGTGAAGCTGGGCGCGACCAGTTTCCGCAGCCGGGTGTGGTCGGGGCCGTACGTCGACAGCATATTGACCACCCCCACCCAGCCCAGGATCCAGTGCCAGGACGGATGGGCCGTGACCTCGCCGAACCTGGACCAGTGTTTCCGGGGGTCCTTGCTGACCCGGGGATCCAGGATCAGGGTCCGGAGCAGGTGGTACGACGTCGGCGCCCAGGCCGGGATGCCGCCGGGCAGTTCGACGGGGACGACGGGGCCCAGCGCGCGCAGCCTGGCGCTCTCGGCCGGAATGTCGGCGCCGAAGGGGTCGATGGCGACGGGGAGCTGTTCGGCCGGGGACTCCGTCCCGGTCTCGGTCGCGGTCATCCTCAGACTCCTGACTCGTGATGTGCGTCGGTGTGAGTGGGGCCGGGGACGGTGCTGATGGCACCGGAAGGACCGGGGTCCGGATGGTGGCGGACGCCGGTGTACGGAGCGCCGGTGCGGGCGGCACCCCGCCGGGGGGAGGGGGGAGCGGTCTCCGCGGGCCCCGGGGTCCGGGGGATCCGCAGGGTGCGTTCCTGTTCGGTGTCGGGCGCCCGCGGCGAGAATCGCACCGGCAGGGCGGTGAGCGAGCGGTGGAAGGGGCCGGGACGCCAGGTGAGCCGGGGACGGGGCAGCAGGGGTTCGAGGTCCGGGAGCCATTGGGTCAGCCGTTCGATCGCCTCGGTGGCGATGAGCAGCGTGTGCTGCTTCACGGGACAGGCGTGCTCGCCCGCCGACCACGACAGATGCGAGGCGTCGTGCGGGTGGTGGGCACCCCCGTGCTCCCGTTCCGCGAAGTGGCCGAGCGCGCCGTACGAGACGACGACGGGCACCGCCGCACGTACCCATACCCCGTGGAAGGCGACTGACTCCCTGGCGTAGTAGATGCCGTAGTTCGCGAGCGGCGTCTCGTAGCGCAGCACCTCCAGCACCGCGTCCATCACCGGCCGTGAACCGCTGGTCAGGGTCGAGTAGTAGGCCGGGTTGCCGAGGATCCGGGAGAGCGCGTTGGAGACCAGGTTGGAGGTGGGCTCATGGCCCGCGCCCAGGGAGAGGAAGACCTGCCAGGTGACCTCCTCCCGGCTCAGCCCCAGGGGGTGGTCGAGCAGCCAGCTGGTGAGGTCGTCACCGCGCCGGGCGGTCTTGGCCGCGATCAGTTCGAAGACGTACGCGCCGTACTCGGCCTCCCCCTCGGCCGAACGTTCCCCGCCCTCCATGAGTTTGGCGAGGGAGGTGTGGAGGCGGTCGCTGGAGCTGTCCGGGAGCCCGAAGAGGCTGTTGAAGATCAGCGACATCAGCGGGCGGGAGAACTCGGACACCAGATCGGCGCGGCCCGCGGGGCCGATCTGTGACACGAGTATGTCGACGGCCCTGTGCACCCGTTCGCGCAGATCGTGGGGTTCCACCAGGCCGAAGGAGTCGACCAGGGCCCGCCGGTAGCGGACATGCACGGCGCCGTCGGCGAAGAGGGCGTTGGGACGCCAGCGCATCATGCCGAGGAGGTGGTGGTCCTCCGGGACCGTGGCCTCCCAGGGGCGCGGATCGCGGGACCAGGTCGCGTCGTCGTGGAGGAGGTCGAGGGCGGCCCGCCGGTCGGTGACGACGTACGCGGGTACACCGGGGGCGAGTTCGGCGACACCGACCGGGCCCTGGGCGCGCAGCGCTTCGTAGTAGGCGTGCGGATCGGCGGCGAAACCGTCCTCCCAGAGGCGGACGGGCTCCGGGGTATCACCGGTGCCGGTGGCTTCGGTGGCTTCGGGAGTGTGCCCGGTGGCGGAGGTGCCGGAGGGGTGCGGCTCGTAGGGGCAGGAGGAAGTGGGGGGTTGGTTCAAGGGGCCGGATCTCCGTCCGCGGGCTGAGGGCGAGGGTGTGCTCTGACGGTCCGTGTGCGGGGTGTTCCACGCGGGTGTTCCACGGGGCGGCTCCGCGCGGGCGGGCTGTGCGGGCGTTCTGCGACGCGGGCGTTCTACGGGGGCGTGAGCGTCAGCAGATGCTCGACGAGCGCGAGCAGGGCGTCGACGGAGGAGTTGCGGTCCCGGGCGTCGCACCGCACCATCGGGGTCGCCGCCTCCAGGTCCAGCGCGCGCCTCAGCTCGTCGTCGGTGTGGGCCAGGGCGTCCGGGAAGGTGTTCAGCGCCACCGCGTACGGCAGCCCGCTCTCCTCGACCATCCCGAGCACCTCGAAGGAGGCGTCGATGCGCCGGGTGTCCACCAGGACGAGGGCGCCCAGAGCGCCCAGGGCGATATCCGCCCAGAGGCTACGGAATCGTTCCTGCCCGGGGGTGCCGAAGAGATAGAGGACGATGCCGCCGTCGAGGGAGATCCGGCCGAAGTCGATGGCGACGGTCGTGGTCGTCTTGTCCCGGACCCCGGCGAGATCGTCCACCGCCACCGAGGCCTCGGTGAGCTGCTCCTCGGTGTGCAGCGGGCGGATCTCGGACACCGAGTCGATCAGGGTGGTCTTGCCGACCCCGAAGGGCCCGACGACCAGGATCTTCACCAGCTCGCGGGTGGAGTCCGGCAGATGCAGGCCGCCGGAGTCTTTCCTAGAGCTTGAGGGCGCGGAGGCCATCGACCACTCGCTTCAACAGATCGGGCGCGGGCAGGGCTGCGCAGGGGATGGGCGGCCGGGCGCGGACCAGCCCCCGGTCGATGAGATGGGCGGCGAGTACGCGTACGGCTGAGACGGGCAGCCCGAGGAGGGCGGCCACTTCGACGACGGTGAGGGAGCCTCCGTCAAGTACCCGGAGCAGCGCCTCCTGGGCGGCGGGCAGCCCGGGCGGCACCCCGGGGCCGGAGACCGCGGGTGGCGGTAACGGCACTCCGTACTCCGGGGTGGACCGGCCCGCGGGGACCGGTTCCGGTTCCGGCTCCGGTGCCTGCTGCCGCGGTCGCGGGCCGGGCCCCGGCGTCGGCTCCGGCGCTTCCGGTGGTGTCCCGGCGCCCGGTACGGCCAGGCCCGTGAGGACCGACAGCCGCTCCAGAGAGTCCGTACTCGGCCTGGCCCGGCCGCCCGTCGACAGATATGCCGGGACCAGGGGACGGCCGCCCCGGCGGGCCGTCATCCGGCAGCGACGTCGCCATCGGTCCCACGGGGCGCCGCGGACATGGCTTTCTCACCCAGCTTCGCCACCTGCGAGTGGACCCGGTGGGCCAGCAGGTCGAGCCGTACCTCCGGGTCGCCGTAGGCGGCCACACAGGTGCCGTGGCGGGTGGGCGCCACCAGGATGTAGCCGTGGTCCGACTCGATGACGACCTGCCGGACCTCGGCGGTCTCCCGGTCGGCGAAGGTCGCGGCGGCGCTGCGGCAGGCGCCCTGCACGGTGCTGATGATGGCGGCGGTGCGCTCGGCCGACGGCCGTGACAGCCGGTCGGAGTAGCCGGAGACCAGGCCGTCGAGGGTCAGCAGGACGGCGGCCCGTACATGCGGGATCTCCAGGATCGGATCGAGCACCCAGGCGGTGTCGCCGGAATCGCGGGAGGTACGGGTGGTCATCGGGGGTGGTTCCCTTCGGTGTGGCCGGCGCCGGGGTCGAGGGCGCCGGGTTCGGCGGCTTTGCGTGCGGCCGCGGTGCCGGCCTGGAGCGCGCCGAGGGCGGCGGCGGCCTCCTCCGGGGTCCGCACGGCGGAGCGGGGACGGGCGGGGGCCGTCTCCGTCCCGGTGGTTCCGTCCGTCCGGACACGGCGGCGGCGCCGGGGGAGCGCCTCGCCTTCCGGCCGGTGGGGCTGGGGTGAGTCGTCCGGGGGGTGCCCGGCGGTGGTCCCGGGCCCGGGAGGCGGTGTCCCGGCCGGGGCGTTGGCCTCCCGGGTACCGGTGCCGTCCGGCGCGGCCGGGACACCGGACCGGGCGGTGGTGGCCGGGGCGGCGCCGGGGGAGGTACCGGCAGCGGCTGGACCGATGGCGCCCGGGTCTCCGGCGCCGTCCGGCGCGGCGGGGTCACCGGACCAGGCGGTGGTCTCCGGGTTTCCGGTGCCGTCCGGCGCGGCGCCGGTACCGGCCCGGTCCGTCAGATAGGCGCGGCCCGTACGGGGCGCCGGGGCGGCGGTCTCCGGGTTTCCGGTGCCGTCGTGCGCGGCGGGTACGCCGGGCCTCTGGTCAGCGGGACCGGTGCCGCCGGGTGCGGCAGGCGGGTAGGTCCCCCGGGCCGCCGGGCCGGTGCCGGCCGCGGCGGGGTGCGCCGGTTCGGCGGCGGGGTTTCCGGTGCTGTCCGGCACGGCTGCCGTCCCGGGCCCCTGGTCCGCCAGGCCGGTGCCGGGCGTCCCGGCGGCGTCCGGCACGCCGGCCGCGGCGCGGTCCGCGGGAGTCGCCGGGTCCCCCGGGTTGTCCGCGGCCGCCGCGGCAGCGGACCGGCGGCTCTGGCGGACCGGGAGCCGTCCCGGCTCCGGCAGGGGGTGGCGGCCGGAGTGCTCCTGCGCCGCCGCCTCCGCGGCGCCCGCGCTCCGGGTGGAGCGCGGCGCGCTGGCCGCCGGGGGGTGTGCCACGGGGTCGATACGGCTCAGCAGATGGGATTTGATCAGCAGTACGGCGCGGACGCCCCCGTACGGCGACGGCGAGGACAGGTCGACCGACAGGTCGAACTGCCGGGTCAGCTGGCCGACGGCGGCCAGCCCCATCCGCGGCGGATCGCCCAGTTCGGAGAGGAGAATCGGTTCGCTGCCGGCCGCCATCCGCTGGGCGTAGGCCCGTTCGTCGGCGGCCATGCCGACGCCCGCGTCGTCCACGGTGACGGTGACGCCGTGATGCGCCCGCTCCAGATGGACCGTGACCCTGGTGTCGGGGGAGGAGTGCCGCAGGGCGTTGTCCAGCAGCTCGGCGACGATGATCGCGACGGGCTCGACGGCGTGCGAGACCAGCGCGGTGCCGTCCTCCAGATGGTTGCCGATCTCGACACGGTGGTAGCCGACGATCCTGGACTGCCCGCCGGTGACCGCGTCGACCAGATGCGACTCCTCGCGGGCCAGCCCCACCCAGGCGCCGCAGACGACGGCCGCGACCTGCGCCCGGCGCAGCGACTGCTCGTTCTCGTGGTCCAGGGCGTAGAGGATCTGGGAGAGTTCGGGGTCGTCGTACCGCTGCTGGAGGGCGCGCAGATCGTCCTGGAGACGGTAGAGACCGGCCTGGACCTCGCGGGTGGCGCCGCGCATCACGGCCCGGGCGGCGGCGTCGACGCGCTCGCGCTCCCGGTCGAGGGCGGCGCACACTCCGGTGAGGACGCCGTCCAGGGCGGTGCCGAGTTCACCGGTTGCGGTCTCGGGGCGGAGGGCCCCGGGAACCCGCACATGGGGATGGACGGTACGCGCGGCGGTGGCCGGGAGCCGGTGCTCCGCGAGGTGCGCGACCTCGGCGGCGCAGGCCCCGGCGGTCCGAGCGGCCGTACGGTCGGCTTCCTCCCGGGCGACGACGAGATGGGTCCGCAGCGTCTCGATCTCGGCGGCCTGCCGGTGCCGGGTCCGCCGGGCCCGCAGCAGGCCCCCACCCAGAACAAAGGCCGACAGGGTCCCGGCGGCCAGGCCCGCGGCGGCCAGCTCCGGTATCTCGATCATCGAAACCTCTGGGGAGGGTGGTGGTTCTGGTGCCGTCGTCGACGACCGCTCAAGTACACACCGTTAGTGATCGGTTGCGGGAGGGGCCCCGGGAAGAAATTGTGAACTTGTTTTAATGATCGGCCACTTATGTCATGGATTGCTCTCTATGGGGCGTGAGATGCCTCAAGTGGCTGCTGAGCAGGGTGTGGTGACTGTTTTCCCTGGTGAACGGGGTGGCCGCAGGTGCCCCGGTAGCCGGTGGTGCCGGACGGCGGACTCCCCGGACGGGCGCCCCGGAGCTGGGCGCGTACCCCGGCGGCGGACGGAACAGGCTCGGACCCAGCGGGCCCGGACGGAACGGGCCCGGACAGAGCGGTACGGCCGCGGCGCTCCCCCAGGAAGCCGCGGCCGTACCTCATTCACCGGTCGTCTCCGACTCCGGGGGGCTCAGTCCCGGGGCCGGGGCGGCGCCGGAGTGTGGCGCTCCATGGTGACGATCTCCTCGTCCGCGGAGGGCTCGGACGAGGGAGCGGGCGGCGTGGCGGTGCCGTCCGTCGTGGGCGTGCCCTCACCGGAGCCGACCGGCGGGGCCGCGGGCGGCGTGGCCGGAGTCTCGGCGGGCGGGACGGCCGGACCGGGCGCCGGCGGCGCCGGAGTGTGGCGCTCCCGGGGCAGAATGCCCTCGGCCGGCGGTACCGGGGTCTTCGTCCCGGCCTGCGGGGCGGTCGCCGGGTCGCCGGTGACCGGCGGGACGGGCGTCTGCGGGCCGCCCGGGGCGGTGCCCTGGTCGGCCGGAACGGTGGGCGGGGCGACGGGGCCCGGGGCCGGCGGCGCCGGAGTGTGGCGCTCCCGGGGCAGAATGCCCTCGGCGGCCGGAGCCTGGGCGGCTCCGCGTGCGATGAAGTCGTTCGAACTGTTCTGTGTCATCTTTCCTGTCCCCCTTGTGTCGGTGCCTGTGGAACGAGAGCGGCCTTCCGGCCGGGAACTCCCCCGAGGGTTCCCGGACGGAAGGCCAGGGACCTGCTCCTCACCCCCCGGAGAGGAGAGGTCCCGTGCGATCCGACTGCCCCCCGTTGCGCCGGATCGACTGCTGAAGAGCATGTCGGATCGGCATAAACATTCGATGAACGTGGAGACAGAAACCGGTCACAACCCCGTTCAACTGCGGAAACGCGGCGGCTCAAGGGCGCCGTGCGTCCCGTCTGTTCGAGAGTGCGCCCCCCGGTGCAGTCACCGGGCGCCTTCGCGCCCCCGTCCTGGCCGGCGTATCCGGGCGCCGGTTCCCGCTGTTGCTTCCGTTTCGCCGTCGGTCGGCCCTTCCGTTTGCCGCCGCGGGCGGTGGCCGTCCGGACCGGACGGCGCACGGCGCCCGACGGGGACACGGATTCGCACCCGGTTTCGGTTCACCGCGGCCGGACGGTCCGGGGGACCGGCGTCCGACCGCCGTCCGCCGGAGCCGGAGGCGCGTTCCGGGGCGGGGCCGGAAGCGGATCCGGAAGCGGGGCGGGCCGGGGTGGGCCGGGAGCCGCCCCGGCCGGAACGCGGCCGCACCGCGGCGGTGACCCTGGCGGTGAACTCAGAGCGTACTCAGCGGCGCGAGCAGCCCTCTGGCCTCCTCCGCTTCCGGTGCACCCGCCGCTTCCAGAAGGGACTTCGCCTCCAGCCAGCAGGCCCGGGCGCGATCCGCCTGGCCCAGGGCCGACAGGGCCCGGCCCAGGGTGATCAGGACGATGCCGCGGATCCGGTCACCGCCGATGCAGCCGATGGCGAGGGCCTGTTCGCAGTGCTGGGCGGCGCGGGCCGCGCGCCGGGCCGAGAGATGGACCTGGGCGATCCGGAAGTGGGCCGTCCCTTCCCAGAGCCGCTGCCGGTTCGCCTCGAACAGCTCCAGCGACTCCGTCAGCTGCTCCAGCGCGTCCGGGTGCCGCCCCGCCTGGGTGAGCGCGACGCCCAGCGCATAGCGGGCGTTGGCCAGCCGCAGGGTGTGGTTGATCCGCTCGTATATCGCGACGCCCTGCTGGGCCAGGTCGATGGCCTCCGGCACCCGGTCCAGGGAGAGCTGGGTGCGGGAGAGGTTGCAGAGGGCGCTGGCCTCGCTGGAGAAGCTGCCGTCGAGCCGGGCGCCCTCGGACGCGCGGCGCAGGAACTCCTCCGCCGCCTCGTAACGCCCCTGGTTGAAGGCGATGATGCCGCGGTCGTTGTCCGACCAGTACTGCGGGGCGGCGTCCCCGACGGCGCCGGCCAGCTCGGCGGCGATCCGGGCCTCGTCGTCCGCGTCCTCGTAACGTCCGGCGATGAGGTGCACATTGGTGGTGGACACCCGGGCCCTGGCCTCCGTGCGGACCTCCCCGGCGCCGTGGGCGGCGTCCCGTACGGCGAACGCGGCCAGTTCGTACAGCTTGGAGTTGGCCCCGGACTCGGCCAGCCCCTGCGCGGCCCACAGCAGATCGGCGGCGATCCGCAGCCGCCGCCCGCCCGCCGCCTGCCGGGCGCTCGCGAGCATGCAGTTGGCCTCGGAGTAGAGCCAGTCCTGGGCGCGGCGGCGGTCGGCGAAGACCAGCCCTTCGAGCCCCACCGGGCCGACATGGTCGACCAGCCGGTCGCCGGGGCGCTCGATCCCGTACACCCGGGCGGCGGTGGCGAGATAGAAGTCCAGCAGCCGGGCGAGGGCCTCCTCGCCCTCCTCGGAGCTTTCGTCGCGCTCGGCGCAGGCGCGGGCATAGAGCCGGACGAGGTCGTGGTAGCGGTAGCGGCCGGGGGCGGCGGACTCCAGCAGGGAGGTGTCCACCAGGGCCTCCAGCAGATCCTCCGTCTGCTGGGCCGGAAGGCCCAGCACGGCAGCCGCGGCAGCCAGGGACATGTCAGGACCGTCCGCCAGTCCCAGCATCCGGAAGGCATGGGCCTGGCCCGGCTCCAACTGGCCGTAGCCCAGCTCGAAGGTGGCCTTCACGGCGAGGTCGCCGGCCTGCAACTCGTCCAGGCGGCGGCGCTCGTCGGCGAGCTTCTCGGCGAGCACCGACACCGTCCAGGTGCGCCGGGCGGCCAGCCGGGAGGCGGCGATCCGGATCGCCAGCGGCAGGAAACCGCAGGCGGCGACCACGTCCAGCGACGACTGCCGTTCGGCGGAGACCCGCTCGAAGCCGACGATCCGGGAGAAGAGCTGGAGCGACTCCTCCGGGGACATCACATCCAGGTCCACCAGATGCGCCCCGGCCAGATCGACCATCCGCACCCGGCTGGTCACCAGGGCGGCGCAGCCCGCGGTCCCGGGCAGCAGCGGACGGATCTGGGCGGCGTCGCGGGCATTGTCCAGCAGGACCAGCACCCGGCGCCCGGCGAGTGTGGAGCGGTAGAGCGCGGACCGCTCGTCGAGGGTCTCGGGGACGGCTGCCTCGGGCAGCCCGAGGGCGCGCAGGAAGGCACCCAGCACGGCCTCGGGCTCGGCGGCGCGGGCGCTGGTGCCCTGGAGGTCGATATAGAGCTGGCCGTCGGGGAAGCGGGGGCGGGCCTCGTGGGCGACATGGACCGCGAGGGTCGTCTTCCCGACACCGCCGATGCCCGCCAGCGCGGACACCGCCATCACCGACCCCTCGGCCGTCGCCAGCCGGTCGCTCAGCTCCCGGACGAAAGAGGTCCGGCCGGTGAAGTCCGGGACGGTCGCCGGCAGCTGGGCGGGCTGGGCCGGGGGCGCCGGGGCCGTGTGCTGTTCGGGGGGCGCGGCGAGTGCCGTGTCCGCCCGCAGGATGCGCTCCTGCAACTGCGACAGCTCGGGATTGGGGTCGACGCCCAGCTCCTCCAGGAGCAGTCGCCGGGTGTCCGCGTAGACCGCGAGGGCCTCCGCCTGGCGGCCGCTGCGGTAGAGCGCGAGCATCAGCAGCTCGCGCATCCGCTCCCGCAGCGGATAGGCCGCGGTCAGGGCCGTCAGCTCCGAGACCGCCTCGGCATGGGCCCCGACCTCCAGATCGAGATCGAGGCGGGTCTCCATCAGCTGGAGCCGCCACTCCTCCAGGCGGGTCCGCTGGTTCTCCGCGTACGGGCCGGGGACATTGGCGAGGGGCTCGCCGTCCCACAGCCCGAGCGACTTGGTGACCAGCTTCCGGGCCTGGCCCGGGTCCCCGGCGGCCCGGACCTTCTCGGCGGCGGCCGCCAGCTCCTGGGCGACCGAGAGGTCCAGGGCGTCCCGCTCTATCCGCAGGGCGTAGCCGCCGGCCTCGGAGACCAGGGTGGTCGACGAGAGCACCTTGCGCAGCCGGTGCGCATAGGTCCGGATGGTGGCCAGGGCCTGGGACGGCGGCTCGTCGCCCCACATGGCGTCGATCAGCTCGTGCGAGGTCGCGGTCCGGCCGTCGCGCAGCAGCAGCGCCGCGAGCAGCGCCCGCTGCTGCGGGGAGCCCGGCGGCAGCGGCTGCCCGGCGCGCCAGGCGCGGACGGGACCGAGCACACTGAAGCGGAGTTCGACGGCGCCGTTGGCTCCACTGGCCTCGTTGGGCGCCGGAGTCCGCTGCTCCGGTACGCGAGGCCCGCTGTCACGGTCCATGCTGCCCCCTGCCCCCAACTGCCGGTTCGCATCCGACAGTCTGCCTTGTGTACGTCGGCTCCGTCAGCAGGCGGAGCGCCTCATTCGGCTCATTGCCCTGGCCTGTCGGCTCCCTAACGCCCCTTGGCGATCTCCCGCCACATCCGGCAATCGGCCCTCCGCTTTCCCCCGGCGAACGGGAGCGGAGTGTCAAGGCCGGTAGATTTCACCAGGGTTGGCCTTGGCGGGGGCGAGCAACTGGGAGACCGTGACAAAGGTGTAGCCGCGCTTCTTCAGCTCGGTGACAATCCCGGGAACGGCGGGAACCGTTCCGTCGTAGATGTCATGCAAAAGAATGATTCCGTCCTTCTTGGCCTGCTTGAGTATGCGGCTCTCTATGAGTGCGGAGTCGTTGGTGGAGTAGTCCTTGGCGGTGGCGTTCCAGAGGATCTGGGCGAGCCCCAGCTCCTTGGAGACGGCCGTCACGTCGTCGTTGATGCGCCCCTGCGGCGGCCGCATCAGGGTGGGCTTGCGGCCGGTGATCTTCTCCAGCTCGATATTGGTCCGGGACAGCTCCTCCCGGATCTCGCTCTTCTTGAGCTTGTCGAGCCGCGGATGGGTCCAGGTGTGGTTGGCGACCTCGTGACCCTCGTCAGCGAATCGTTTCACCACCTCGGGCCACTTGGTGAGGTGATTCCGGCCCATGACGAAGAAGGTGGCCGGGACCCTCTCCTGCTTGAGGTAGTCGAGCAGCTGCGGGGTCTTCTTGCCCGGGCTGGAGTCGAAGGTCAGCGCGATGCACTTCACCTTCTCGCAGTCGACGGTCCCCGGGGCCGGCTCGCCCTTCGCGTCGCCCCGCGCGGTCGCGGGCGCGGTGGTCTCCATCCCGCAGGCCGCGAGGGCGGGCACGGCGAGTGCGAGCAGCGCGGCGGCGACTGCCGGCCGAACGTTTCTCCTGGTGGCGGGCATGGTGGGGATCCCCCTGGGCGTTTCGGAGTGGTCACTTCCGCTTGCACACTACACACGACTGCGAGAGGTGCCTGGCGGGGGCGTAGGGGAAGACGCGACGCAGGGGGCGGAGGTTCCCCAGGTGTCCGGTGAGGTGTCGGGGACGGCTGGTGCCGGGAGTGTGGAGGCGCCGGGCGGGGGCGGGCCGGAACGTCCCGCGGGCCTGTCCGCGGGGCCTGTCCGGGGGGTGCCCCGGCCCTGTGCGGACCTCCCGCCGGGCCCGCCGCGCCCCGCCCGGTCCCTGCGGCGCACCCGTGCCCCGGCCCCGTACGGCTGCCGCACCCCGGTCTCGTACCGCCGCCGCACCCTCCGGCCGGTTCCGTCACCCACCACTAGCTGACGAACCGTCAGATCGCCGCTACCGTGAATCCATGGAGAACTTCCCGAAGATCATCTCGGTGGACGACCACACGGTGGAGCCCCCTCATGTCTGGCGGGACCGCCTCCCGTCGAAGTACGCGGACGCCGCACCGCGCGTCGTCCGCGCCCCCCTGAAGGAGATGACCTTCCTGGGCGGGAAATTCGCGCCCGTCATGGGGGAGAAAGGGGACGAGGGCCCGATCGGCGACTGGTGGATCTACGAGGACCTGCGCCGCCCCCTCACCCGCCTCGACACCGCCGTCGGCTACGACCGCGACGAGATCAGGCTCGAAGTGATCACCTACGAGCAGATGCGGCCCGGCTCCCACAGCGTCCCGGACCGTCTCGCCGACATGGACGTCAACCATGTCCAGTCCGCGCTCTGCTTCCCCACCTTCCCGCGCTTCTGCGGCCAGACCTTCACCGAGGCCAGGGACCGCGAGCTGGCCCTCCTCGGGGTCCGCGCCTACAACGACTGGATGGTCGAGGAGTGGTGCGGCCCCGAGGCCCGGGGGCGGCTGATCCCGCTCACCCTCGTCCCCCTCTGGGACGCGGAGCTGGCCGCCGCCGAGGTCCGCCGCAACGCTGCCCGCGGGGTCCGGGCCGTCGCCTTCTCCGAGATCCCGCCGTTCCTGGGGCTGCCCTCCGTCCACGGCGACGGCTGGGACCCCTTCCTCCGGGCCTGCGACGAGACCGGCACGGTCATCGCCATGCATATCGGCTCGTCCTCCAGGATGCCGTCCACCTCCGCCGACGCCCCGCCCGCCGTCGGCTCCACGATCACCTTCGCGAACTGCTGCTTCTCGATGGTCGACTGGCTGATGAGCGGCAAGTTCGAACGCTTCCCCAACCTGAAGATCATGTACGCCGAGGGGCAGATCGGCTGGATTCCCTACATCCTGGAGCGCGCCGACACGGTGTGGGAGGAGAACCGGGCCTGGGGCGGAGTGGCGGAGAAGGTGCTGCGCCCGCCGTCCGAGCTGTTCGCCGGACATATCTACGGCTGCTTCTTCGACGACCCCTTCGGCCTGCGCAATCTCGACGCGATAGGCGCCGGGAACGTGCTCTACGAGACGGACTACCCGCACTCCGACTCCACCTGGCCGAAGTCCCGCGAGGTCGGCGAGGCCCAGATGGGCCACCTCGCCCCGGACGTGGTGGAGCGGATCGTCCGGGGCAATGCGATCGAACTCCTCGGCCTGACGGCGGACGGCCTCTGGGCGGGCTGAGCCCGGCTCTCCGGTGCGTTACGGCGCGGTGCGCTCCAGCGCGATCACGGGGATCACCCTGCTGGTCCCGGCCTGGTACTCGGCGAAGGCCGGGACGCGCTCGGCCTGCGCCGCATAGATCCGGTCCCGCTCCTCGCCCTGGAGCGCGGTGGCGGTGGCCTCGTACTCCTCCACCTCGCCGCCGTCGGTCCCGACCTCCACGGTCACCCGGGGATGCGCCGAGACGTTCCAGTACCAGGCGGGGTGCCGGTCGGCACCGCCGTTGGAGGCGAACACGACGATCCGCCCGCCGTCCCGCGCGTACGCCAGCGGGGTCGTCGTCAGCTTTCCGCTGCGGGCGCCGGTGGTGGTGAGGAGCACCAGCGGAAGGTTCTCGAACATCCCGCCGACCCGGCCCGCGTTCCCCCGGAACTCCTCGATGATCTTCTGGTTGAACTCCGACGGTGACATCGGCTGCTGCTCGGACACGATCGGCCCTTTCGCCGGCGGTGACGCGACGGCGTGGTTGCCGCCACGAAAGGGGATCCTCGCACCCCTCGGCGCCCTTCCCGGCGGACCCGCCGCGTGATGGCTGGTGAGCGGCTCCCAGTACGGCGGCTCCAGGACGGCCAGCCCCCGGGCGAGGCCGCTCGGGAGTATGACGACGTCCGGCCACGCTTCCAGCAGATTCAGCGGCCGCGGGGGGAGGCGCGTACCGGCCTCCGCGGGGCGCCGCTCGCTCATGCCATGTCCCGGTCGACCCGCAGCGCACACCAGGCCCCGCCGGCCGTCACCCCCCACCCGTCGGCGAGTACGGCCACCAGATGCAGCCCCCGCCCGTTCTCGTCCAGCGGCCCGGACTGCCGCATCCGGGGCACCCGGGGACTGGCCGACCCCACCTCCACGAACAGCCGCTTGTCCGTCCGCCACATCCGGATGTCCACGGCACCCTCGCCGTGCACCAGGGCATTGGTAACCAGCTCGGAGACGATCAGATCCACGGCGTCGGTGAGATGGTCCAGCCGCCACAGCCGGGTGTGGGCCCGAGCGGCGTACCGCATGAGTCCGGGCCACAGCCGGTCCTCGTCGGTGAGCGGATCACCGGCCTTCCCGGACCGGTTCAACCGCACTTCGAATCCGGCCGCAGGTACCGGAGCCGGTTCGGTCGTGATGGTGCTCATGACGAGTCCCTCTCGCAAGCCCATTGGATTGTCGTGCAGGCGTGCGGATCGCCACCTTGCAGAGTGGTTCTCCGGCAAGGTCGTGCCTGCGTGTGCTGCCTCAACTACCGTGACGGCGGGACTGAACGAGTCGCAATACGAACACCGCTGAATACCCTGCGAGTGGCCAAAGTGGACTATGCGGGGGCGTGCTCAACGGCCGTCGGTGCCTGCACAGAGGCGCGATGGACCTGCACAGCGGCATACTGGACATGCACACGGGCCCTGGAGGGGTGCGCAGGTGGGAGCCAAACGCGGGGCGACGGGCCGTCGCCTGGAACTAGGCATTCAACTTCGGCAGTTACGGGAGAACTGTCCACCCGTTGAGCGGGCCGGTGGCAGAGGCATGAGCCGCAAGGAGGCGGTTCGGGGGCTGAAGGACTTCTCCGAGGCGACGCTCACGAGGATCGAACTCGGCGAACTCAACTTCCGCCGCAACGTCGGGGTACTGCGGACGCTGCTGAAGCGGTACAGCGTGACGGACGAGCAACTCGTCGAGGAACTGGTCGCGCTGAACCGGGAGGCGCCGAACGAGGAGTGGTTGACGCAGTACCGCAGTTTCATGCCACCTGGCATGCCGCATTACGTTGGGCTTGAAGCAGAGGCGGTCGCCATCACGGCGTACCACCCGACGGTGGTGTTCGGGATGCTCCAGACGGCAGAGTACGCAAAGGCCATCTACGAGATGAGCCGCCCGGTAGAAGACACCACTACAGAGTTCGTCAACCGCAACGTTGAACTCCGCATGGAGCGTAAGCGCAGGGTGCTTGTACGAGAGAAACCTGTACGGCTTCGGATCATCCTGGGTGAAGCGGCGCTGCGGATCCCGGTGGGTGACGATGACGTAATGCGCGGCCAGTACGAGGAGATCGTCCGGCTGGCGAGCCTGGACCACGTCTCGATACAGGTCCTCCCATTCCGTCGTGGGTACCGTGCCGTCCACGACTTCCGAATCCTCGATCTCGGGGATCTGCCGTCCCGGGTGCAGACCGACAACGCATGGGGTGCGATCTCCACCTCGGACAAACCGCAAGAGGTGAGCCGGTTCATGCGCCGGTTCAATTCGATGGTGGGTGTGGCCCTCGGGGTCGAGGAAACCATCGCCTTTGTGACGGAACTAGCGAGAAGGTAGTAGAGCCATCAATACTCACTCCGCGATAGAGCTGATCCCTGCCGGTCCGTGGTTCAAGTCGTCCTACAGCGACGGTACGGGGAACGAGTGCGTCGAGGCCGCCTGGTTCAAGTCCTCGTACAGTGACGGAACCGGCAACAACTGTGTCGAGGTCGCTGACCTCGCCACCCACATCGGGATCCGGGACTCCAAGGTCAAGGACGGTCCGGCTCTCCATATCCCCGCCGCCGCCTGGTCCTCCTTTGTGAGCTTCGCGGCCGGGGCACCGCGCCTCTAGGGCCGTGTCGGGGTGCTCCTCTTTTCCAGCAAAGGGGAGCACCCCGACACAGCCATCACCCACCCCACCGCCAGTACAGCTCCGGCATCGGCTGCTGCCCGCAGGCGGAGAGCTTCAACTGCGGGTTCTGCCGGTCGCGGGCGTCCCAGCGGGCGGGGAGTTCGCGGTCGTCCTGGTACAGACAGCGATTTCCGCTTCCGGAAATCTGCCAGGCGGTCCGCTTCCACGTGGTGCTCTGCCACGGCACCCGGGTCCACCGCTGGTCCGGGTCGCCGGGCCGGCACGACGTGAGCCGGGCGGACTCCTCCGACGCGGTCAGGCAGGAGCCCCGGTCGCTCCGGGGCCGGATCGTCTTGTCATGGCCCAAGTCCCATTTCTGTTCGGCCGAACCGTCGCAGGCGCGGATATCAACCTTGTCGGCGTCGGCGTGCAGACACTGCTCCGGACTCCGGCCCGTGAAGTACGTGGTCCGGCCGATGTCCCCCAGCAGCTCACCGGTGCGCGGGGCCCGTGGACTCTGCTGGTACTGGCGGTGGATCCACAGACTCCAGTCCTTCTTGAGCGGGCCCTTGAAGGGGGCTACGTTCGCACAGGTCCCGGTGGCGCGGCACTCCCGGTTGGCGATGTACCAGCGCGCCACCTCGTCCTTCTCGGCCGACTCGGCGGCGTTGAGGTTCGGCTTCAACGGGGACATGGTGTAGCCGAGGTAGGAGGAGACCGGGATGCCGAGGGCGTAGCCGACCTTCCTGAGGTACCGGGCGGTGATGCCGTGGTCGCTGTGGTCGACGCCGCCGCCGAGGCCGAAGGCGAACGAGGCGTTGTCGTGGTCCATGGTCAGAATGCGTTCGGCCCCGCTCAGCCGGACCAGTGCGGAGACCGTCGCGAGCAGCTCGCTCTCCGTATAGCTCCCGCTGCCGCCCTGGAACGGCTCGATGCTGCTCCGGCTCCCCACGAAGAGCTTGAGCAGGCTGTTCGGGCTCCCGCCCCGGGGGAGTCCGTCGTGGAGGTCGAGGAAGGTCAGCCGTACATCGGTGTCCCGGTCCTTGTCGGCGAGGAGATAGGACCGGACCCGGACGCCGTCCGCCTGCACATCGGCCCGCTTCCAGTCGTTGGCCGCCTCGGCCATCTCGGCGTAGGCCGCCCGTACCCCGTACTCCCTGCGGTCGACGTACTTCAGCGCCGCCTGCCGGTCCTTCTTGCCGTCGTCGCCCGCGGTCAGATAGACGGTGTCGACGGGGCATCCGGCGCGGATGGTGTGTCTGATCTCCGGGGTCAGGAAGAAGACGTCGTCATCGGGGTGGGCCACACCGACCAGGGTGCGACGGCAGGTCTGCGGGTCCTGGGCCGGGGCGGCCGGGCGGGTCGATCCCGCCGCGATCTCCGGCGGGGGATAGCAGGCCGATGCCGACAGGGCGCAGACGGCCAGCGCGGCCGCGACCCTTGCCACCCGGGAGCTTCGCCCCACCGGGACCCCTTCCACCGCCGGCACTCTTCTGACGCCGAGCATCTTCCGGAGTCCGGAGCGGGACCAACCGACACGCCGACGAGTCTCCGGTAAGCGTCAGCCGTGGGAAGCGTCAGCCGGTGGAAACCGCCAGATCGGCGCCCGCCCGCTCGGTGTCTCCGATGCCCTCGGGGCGCATGACCCGGATCAGTGACTGCCTGCCGTTCCGCTCCACCGCGGACACCAGCATCTCGGTCAGGGGGCCGCCGGACTCCTGGGCGGCCAGCATCAGCCGGGTCTCCCGTTCGCCACGGCCGACGACGGTGACGGTGTAGTCGAGGCTGGTGGAGTCGTATCCCATCGTCATCGCCGGGCAGGCCCGGGCCGCCTCCAGAACCCGCCGGGGAAAGCCACCGGCCCCCAAGAACTCGCGGATCAGAAGGTAGGAGCCGCGCTTTTCATGGCGGAATCCGGTGACCTCGTCCTGGGGCGTACGGCGGTCGAGCAGTGCCACGAGAGGCCGGCATCCGTCCGGTGAGACCTGGCCGATGACGGCTTCCGCGCCGCTGAGGACGGACTCCCTTGTCCAGCCCGCGCCTTCGAGACCGTCCGGCTCAGTGGAGGTGCATCCCGCCACCGTCAGGAGCAGGGCGAGTGTTCCGTACCCGGTGGACCGCCGTCCGTTCACTCGATCCCCAGATATCCGATCAGCTCCTTGCAGTGCGCGGCCGCCAGATCCACCAGTTCGCCCAGGACGACCGGCTGGTCCGTCTCCAGCGTCAGTACGGCATGGATCTCGGGGCCGAGCAGGACGTGTTCCGGGGAGGCGCTGTCCTGGGCCTTGTATCCGGGGGACTCGCCCTGGGGCGTCAGCTGCCGTACGACATAGGCGAAGACGAAGTCCTGCGGGGTGACCACCCGGCCGTGACGGACCCGGCAGACCTCCTGCGCAAGGTTGACCAACTGGACTGCCTGCGGTTCCAGTTCCCGCATTCTTCCTCCTCATCGGTGCGGGGCGCGCGGCACTCCGGCCGGAGTACCGCGCGCCCTCAAGATCGGTCCGGACCGGCCCGGTCAGCCGTTGCGGACGAGATGGCGGACGGGAGAGTAGTACGTCGGCAGCGCGAATATGTTTCCGTGCTGTCCGAAGTGGGTCCCCTTGGTGCGGTAGTAGTACCCGCCGATCCGTTTGGCCGCGGTGTCATTGACGTGGATGGTCTTGGCGGTGGAGTAGCTGATCACCTTCTTGCCCTGGTTCCGCCATTTTCCGTCCCGGTACAGCTGGATCTGGGCGCTGGTGTTGGCCTTGTCGAGGTTGTCGGAGCACTTGACCTGTACAAAGCCTTTGGCGTTCTTACCGCTTGTCGACCAGGGCGTACCCACGCCCTTCTTCCAGGAACATGTGATCTTGTGGGCCGCGGCGGGCGTCGCGCTGACGACGACTCCCAGAGCGGCGATCATGCCGGTGGCCGTGGCGGCGGCCAGGATCTTGGCTACCTTGATTCTGCTCACGTGGATCACCCCGTTAGAGATCTTCGAATGTTGTGAGCGTGTCCCTCCGGACTTTGCTGCACGGGGAGTCCGGACGCGAATGTTCCAGGGTATTTGGCGAGTTCTTACGGGTATCGCGCGGTCATAGCCGGTCCCTATGGCGCGATTGCTGAGCAGAAGTGTGCAATCCGAACATCTTTGTCAACGCCGAGTGGGATTGTCGTCACGCCGTAGGGGATTCCAGGATTCCGGGATTCCCGGCGGGCAACGGCGGCGGCGGGTGAATGCTGTGGGGCTGAGGTGGTGTCGAACCGGGGGGCTTTTGCGATGTCCTCGGCGCGCGTCACCGGTGCTGTGGTGCTGTCCGGCGGAGGGTGCGGATGCCGCGGGTCAGGGTGTACAGCGACGTGGCGAGCAGGAGGCCGCCGACCGTGTACCAGGGGATGGCGTTCTCTCCTGCGGCGCCGGCCCGGACGGCGAGGGCGAGGAAGGCCACCGCCAGAAGGGCCTCCAGGGCCGAGAGCGCGATGCCGATACGGGGTTCCATATGACCATTGTGGTAGCCGAGTTGTGTGTCTGCGGATGTTTTCCCGGAGGCTCGGCCGCCGGTATGAGACGGTCGGCCGTCCGGCTGTCCGGTAGGCACGGCCGGTTGCTACCGCGCGGTGCCGGGCGGCGCGCGGTCTTCGGGAGAGCGAGGCGGAAGCGTGGCACCGTACGACGTCAAGAAGGCGCAGAAGGAGTTCTACGCGCCCAGGAACACCGACTGGCGCATCGTGGATGTGCCGGAGCAGCAGTTCATCGCCTGTGACGGGGCCGGGGACCCGAATACGGCGCCCGCCTACCGGACCGCGGTCGAGGCGCTCTACGCGGTGGCCTACACGCTCAAGTTCGCGGCGAAGGCCATGGCGGGCGGGGACTTCGTCGTCGCCCCGCTGGAGGGGCTGTGGTGGTCCGACCGGCCCGACGCGTTCACCGCGCGGGCCAAGGACGAGTGGCAGTGGACGATGCTGATCGGGATGCCCCCGTGGATCACCGGGGAGCTGATCGACGAGGCACGCCGGGCCGCGCTGGCGAAGAAGAAGCTCCCCGCGGTCTCCGGCGTACGGCGGCTGGTCCTGCACGAGGGACCGAGCGCCCAGTTGCTACACATCGGTTCGTACGACGACGAGGCCCCCGCACTGGCGGAGCTGCACGACCACTACCTCGCCGCCAACGGGCTGCGGCCCCGGGGGATGCACCATGAGATCTATCTCGGCGACCCGCGCAGGGCGGCTCCCGAGAAGCTGCGGACCGTACTGCGCCAGCCGGTGGAGCCCCTGGGGTAGCTGGGCGGGTCCGCGCGGGCGCGGCGGCCGCCGTCGTTGGCGACCGCCCGCTGGATGCGGCGGGTCTGCCCGGGCGCGGTGCGGCGCCGCGCTCAGTGGGCGGTGCCGGGTCCGGCGGTGAGGGCGTGGCGGATCAGGGTGAGGAGTTCGTCGTCGGAGAGACCGATCGACCGGGCCTCGGCGGCCAGCTCGTGGATCTGCTCGATGAGCCGCCCCTGCCCGGGGCCGGCCGTATCGCTGATCACCGCGCCCCGGCCGCGGCGGAGTTCGACCAGGCCCTCGTCGCGCAGCTTCTGGTAGCCCCGCAGCACGGTGTGGAGGTTTATCTCCAGGGAAGTCGCCAGCTCCCGGGCCGCGGGGAGCCGCTCGCCCGGCGCGGCCGTACCGTCGGCGAGGGCACGCCGGACGGAGGCCGCGACCTGGTCACTGAGGGAGAGCGGCGACTGGGGGTCGATTCGGAAGAGCATCTCTCGCTCTCGGGGTGGGATCGGGGACGGGGGACGGCGGCGGCCGGGAGCCGGTGGTCAGGGGCCGGTGCGGCGGGCCCGGTCCGCCAGGGTGTTCAGGGTGGCCGCCGCCGTCCGGGCGTCGTCCACGGTCACCAGGAACGTACCCCCCGACGCCTTGCTGACGGCCAGCGCGTCGCCCGACCGCAGGATCACCCCCCGCGCCCCGGCCCGGGCCCGGTAGCCCCAGCCGCCGAAGTCCCGTACGGCGCTGACCGGGCTCACCGCGGCGGCGGATATCTCCGCCAGGGGGACATGGACGAGAGGCGCGCGCAATCCCGCCGGGGTGACCGTCAGCCCGCGGGCATCCGCCGTCACCCGGACCCGGCCGGTCGCGGCGAAGAGCAGCCCGAGGGGGAGGGCGACGGCCAGCAGCCACCAGCCCGCGAAGGCGCCGAGCGCGGTCAGGCCGGCGACCGTGATCCCGCCCGCGGTCAGCAGCCCGGGGCCGGTGGCGGTACGGGTCCAGGCGATCTGCTCCCCGGGGCGCAGCGGGAGCCGGACGCTTCCGTCCGCCGGTATCTCCCGGTCCGCCCCGGCCGGGTCCGGCCCGGCGGCGAACCAGGCGAGGGCGCCGGCCGCGAGCCCCGTGGCCCCGGCGGCGGCGAGCTGCCATGCCTCGAAGCGGACCGCCGCCGGGTCGGTGACGCCGGAGTTCGCCAGGAGCAGCATCACCGTGATGTAGGCGATGACGGCGATCGTGCCCGCTCCGGTCGCCAGCAGCAGCCGCGGTGCCGCGGTCGCCTGCCGCAGGTCCGAGGTGAAACGGGCCGTGACGGCGAAGAGGGAACCGAGCCCGAAGAAGGAGGCGAGGGCCGTCAGGACGAAGGCGCCCCGGCCGGTGAAGCCGTCGGCGCCGCCGTCCCCGCCGGCATGGGTGGCGAGCTGGTCCGGCAGTCCGTTCCGTACGGACGCGAAGACCGCCAGGAAGACAGCGGCGGCCGCGACCGGCGGCAGGGCCAGGACGCACCGCCGCCGCAGCCGGGCGGCCCGGGTCCCGGCGGACGGGTCCGGTGTGGGGGCCTGGGTTGCTGGACGTCTCACTTCACCCTCCGACCGGTTCGGTTAGTTCTATGTCTACTAGAACAATAGAGGGTGGGCGGGCCCGGAGGGAAGGGGGTTTTCCGGAAAGCGGCCCTGTGGTTGTGGCGGTGGTGGTTGTGGCGGCGGTGGCGGCGGCGGTTGCGGTTGCGGTGCGCAGGCGGTGTTCGGGTGGGTGAGCCGCCCGTCCGGACGGGAGGGCGCGGACTGATCCCGTCCGGACGGAGCGGTGCCGCGGGCGGGCGGCCGGCCGGGCGGGGGAGGTGCGGGCCGGACGGCAACCCGGGCGGGGACGGTGTCCGGGGCCGTACGGCGACCCGGTGGGTCAGGCGCCCGGCACCCGGTCCAGGAATCCCAGCACCGACGTGATCCGGCCGTCCTCCGCCAGGGTGATCACGTCCGAACCGCCCGCGGGCGACGAACCGTCGGCGAGGACCACCAGGTCCCAGCTGAAGCGGGCGATGCCGTGATGGCCGTCGACGGCCCCCTTCAGCCGGAACGCGCACCCCGGGAACTGTGCCGCGGCCGCCGCGATCCCACCGGCGATCGCCTCGTGTCCGGCGACCTCCATCAGCGGGTCGAGATAGGAGCCGTCCTCGGTCCAGGCGGCGGCGACGGCCTTCGCCCGGACCTCGGCGTCCGGGGCGTTCCAGGCGGCGAAGTAACGCTCGACAGCGGCTTCGTACACGGTGGTCTCTGGAGCGGTGGTCTCGGGAGCGGTGATCTCGGGCATGGCGGGGCCGTCCTTCGGGCGTCGGGAGTGCCGGGTTCGGCAGGGGCTTCGCCCGCCGGAACCGGCCGGCGGCGATGAGAGAAGCCTGCCGGTCCGGCCCCCGGGCCGTCGATGACCTCCGGGGTAATGGCCCGCGGCCCTGCCCCGTACCGCCCGCGGCGATCAGCCGACGGTCACCGGCGGCGGGCTCCAGCGCCGTTTCGGCGGCACCGTCCCGGACACTCCGAACTCCTTCTTCAGCTGCTCGGGGATCGCGTAGTGCATCACGCGCCCCCGGGTCAGCGCGGACAGTTCGAAGACCGACACCAGCCCGCCCAGCTTGTCCAGCGCCCACGCCCCGTACGGCGACCGGTCCTCGATGGTCTCCAGCACCCCCAGCAGATGCGGAACCGCCTTCACCGCGGTGTCCCAGGGGGTGCGCGGGACACCCAGCCAGTCCCCGCAGGTGTCTCCGACGAGATGCCGGACCAGGGCCCCGACCAGCGGATCGAAAAGGGTCCCCGGGACCACCTCCTCGTACAGCTCGACCAACTGCCGGGTCAGCTGCACCCCTTCCTCCGAAGGCCCCATATGGAGGGTCATATAGAGGTCGGAGAACTGGCGCGCCTCCGCCAGGGTCTTCGGCACCGCCTCCTGGTCGACGCCGAGCATCGCGCCGACCACCCGCCACGCGTAGTAGTACGCGTCCGCACCCTCGTCGCTCATATGGATACCGAGCCGGTGCAGACTGTCCAGGACCAGCAGCGAGAAGAACATCTGCCCGCCGATCATGTCCTCCAGACAGATCGGCACCCCGTCGGCAGCCGTGTCCCAGCGGTCCTCGTGCAGCAGATGCCGGCGGATCGACGCATGCAGCAGCCGCACCTTCTGCGCCGCCGGTACGAAGCGGCTGCCCGCCTCGAAGGCGTCCGGCCGCATCAGATAGACCACGAACTGCCCGGTCTCCGCCATCCGCTTCGACGGATAGGCCAGGGAGTGCGTCGCCGACAGCAGCCGCGCCACACGCGGTACGACGTAGCACGCGGGCATCGACGCGAACGACAGTGCCGTGGAGATGTGCACGTTGTTGTCGATGAAGAAGAGCCGTGCCTTCTCCATCTCGCCCCAGTCGACCCACGCGGGCGGCGCGGCGGTGGCCTCCAGATACTCGCGGGCCACGTCCGGCAGCCCTTCCGGCAGCGGGGAGCCCGCGGTGGAGACGTACCGCATCAGGGTGTTGAACGTACCGACGTCACCGTTCTCGAACAGGGCAGCGACGGTGGCATCGGCCAGTTCGTCACCGGTGTTGCGCAGTTGCCGGAGGGATTCCTCGGTATAGGGGTACGGCATCGGGGCGTCCTGCCTCTCGTGTCCGTGGGCGGGGGCGTGCGCGGTGGGTGTACGCGGCGGGTGTCGCGGCGGGCGCGGGCGCGGGGCGGGTCCGGGGCCAGGGGCCCGGGGTTCGGAGGCCGGGGGCCCGCCCGGGGTGTCAGAACCGGCGGACCGTCGCCGACTGCGCCAGGTCCGCCAGCGCGGCCGCCGCCGGGCGGGGCACGGCGACCTCCTCCAGGGCCCGGGTGGCCTCCTCGACCCGGACGGTGATCATCCGCTCGATCCGGCCCGGCGCGTCGAGCCGGGTCATCAGGGTCCGTACGGACTCCACCCCCGCCGCGTCCAGGGACCGCCCCCGGCTCAGCAGCGCCCGCAGCTCGGCCCGTTCGCCGTCGTCCGCGGCCCGCCAGGTCTCCGCGAGCAGCGCGGTGGGGCGGGCGGACCGCAGATCGTCCGGCGGCGCCTTGCCGGTCCTGGCCGGATCGCCGAACAGGCCCAGCAGATCGTCCCGGAGCTGGAACGCCTCGCCGAGCGGCAGCCCGTACGCCGAGTATCCGGCGCGCAGGTCCTCGCCCGCGCCCGCCAGCGCACCGCCGATCAGCAGCGGCTGCTCCACCGTGTACTTGGCGGTCTTGTAGCGGATCACCTTCAGCGACGACTCGGTGTCGGGCGGCGTACCCGTACGCAGGATTTCCAGGCACTCGCCCGCGATCAGCTCCCGCGCCAGCGCCGACCAGAGGGGGCGGGCCCGGGCGAGATAGGCGGCGGGCAGCCCGCTGCCGGTGAACAACTGCCCCGCCAGCGATATCAGCAGATCCCCGACCAGCATCGCCAGCGCCCGGGCCGCGCTCACCGTCCGCGGCCGGTGCCGCAGCCCGGAGCGGAGCGCGATATGCGCGGTGGGCCGCCCGTGCCGGAGCGGGCTGTCGTCGATCAGATCGTCGTGGACCACGGCGGCCGCGTGCACCAGCTCCATCGAGGCGGCCGCCAGCAGCAGGGCGTCGCTGTCGGGCTGTCCGGCGGCCCGCCAGCCCCAGTAGCAGAACGCGGCACGCAGCCGTTTGCCGTCCGCGACGGCGGCCTCGACCTGCTCGGCGACGGGCGCCAGCTCCGGATCGATGTCGACCAGCTTGTCCGCCTCGTCCGCCACGAAGCGGCGCAGTACGCCGTCGACCCGGCTCTTGAACGCGGCGGGGTCGTGGCGGTCGCGGCGGTCGTGGCGGTCAGTCGCCATGGAGGCCGGTCGCGTACCGGGACTGCCGGGCGAGCAGCTCCAGATGGGCGGGTGGCCGGGTGGCGTACCGGTCCAGGGCGAGCCGGCCCCGGGCCTTGAGGTCATGACCCGCGTCGGCCGCGAGGTCGGCGGTGTCGGAGCGGCGCAGCAGGCTCCGTGCGGTGTCGACGGCCGTACCGACCGCCGTGCCGACGGTGCTGAGCACCAGGTCGGCGAGCCCGGCGGCCACCAGGACCGCGGTTTCGTCCAGGGGCGTGTCTCCGGCGGGCCCGTGGCCCCGTCCCCCTCCGCGCCCCCGCTGGGTGTGCGGTCCCGATTCCCGTTCCGTCATGGCGTCGTCGCCCCCTGTGCGGTAGTCCGGTTATCCGGTCGTACCCCCGTCCCCCGGGGCCAGGGTCCCGGGCGGCCGGGCCCCGGAGCGAGAGCAGGGGGCGAGGTCCGTCCCAACGGGTGACCCGTACGCAAGCGCATGCGGATTGCGTACGGGGGCGGCCCCCGGGGCGGGACGGTTGGCGCGGGGCCTTGCCGCGCTGGGGCGGCGCCGGGCGCGGGCGGGGGCTTGCGGGGGCAGGGCCTTGTGGTGGGGCCCGGGGCCTCGGGCGGGGCGGGCGGGGGGCGGTGCGGGCGCTCCGGGGTTGTGCCCACCCGTTCCGCCCTGCGGAACGACTGCCTGCAACGGAGCTCTGCGGGAACGGTCGCCCGCAACCGGGTCAGAGGGTGCGTTCGAAGCAGAGGGAGTCGGGGGCGTCCCGGTAGGGGCCGAACGCGGGGATCGGGGTGTAACCGGAGCGGGTGTAGAAGCGGACGGCGGCCTGCTGCCGGTCGCCGGTCTCCAGCCGCAGCCGGGTCCAGGAGCGTCCCCGGGCCCGTGACTCCAGTGCGTCCAGCACCGCCGCCGCGGCCCCGGAACCGCGGGCGCCGGGGGCCACGTACATCCGCTTCACCTCGCCGGTGGCGGCGTCGAGCGCACGCAGGCCGCCGCAGGCGACGGGGGTGCCGTCGGGGGCGTACGCGACGACGAAGGCGGCGATGTCGGCCGCCGACGGAGGGGTGCCGGGCTCGCTGTCGCCGGTGCCGTACATCGCGGCTATCTCGGCCCGCTGGGCATCCCGGAGCGTGGCGGCGGCCGTATCGGACCAGGTCACGTCCTTGATCGTGAAGTTCATGCCGGGATTGTCGCCCCGGCGTGTTTCCGGGAGGTGACACGGTCCCGCGATGACCGAGCGGCCCTGCGGCGCCGGGCGCTGTCGGTGCCGGTCGCTACCGTCACACGTATGGACATGGTGACGGGGATACGGAGCGCGGTCGACGGCCGCGCCGGGGCGTGGGACTTCATCCGGGCCTTCACCGCCGAGTGGACCGCGGCTCCGCTCGGCGCGGGCGACGGATACGGACCCGAAGAGCTGGCGGCGGCCGAGGAGCGGCTCGGGCTGCGGCTCCCGGCCGCGCTGAAGGAGGCGTACGCCCTGCTGGGACGGCGTCCCGATCTCACCGACAACCACGATGTGCTGCGCCCTCTCGCGGGGCTGGCGGTGGACGAGACCGGGGAGGCACTGGTCTTCCGGGACGAGAACCAGGGCTGCTGCCGCTGGGGGATCCTCCTGGCCGACCTGGGGCACGACGATCCGCCGGTCGTGGTCCGGCCCGACCTGGCGGACAAGTCCGCGGAGGAGTGGGAGCCGTGGCTCGGGCGGGTGTCGCACTGCTTTGTGGAGATCGTGCTCGCGGAGGCGGTCCATGTCCCGGAGGAGCTGTCGGCCTTCCTCGACGAGCTGGAGGCGGCGGAGGTCGAGGTGGCGGGCGCGGCCGGGGCGGCGGCGGAGTCCGGGACGGGGGAGGGCTTCGTCCGGCTGCCGTTCCCGGACTATCCGGCCGGCGCCGTCCCGGGCACCCGCTGGTACGCGGGCCCGGAGGTGCTGGTCCGCGCCGAGGGGGTGGGCTATGTCCGGGCCCGGACCGAGGAGGCCCTGGACCGCGCGCTGGACCTGCTCCTCGGGCCGGAGGAGTAGCCCGCGGTCCCCGGGGATGCGGCGGCGGCCTTGTCTCCCGCGGCGCCAGGTATCACGATGGGCTCCAGCCGAGATATGACGAGTCGTCAGATTTCATCGTCGCCTGTCCTGCCGAGGAGGCCGCCGGATGGCTGCGCGGACCCTGCCCGAAGGGCTGCTCTCGTACGGGATGCAGTTGCCCGTCCAGTCCCAGAGCACCCTCTACGCCGAACCGTGGGAGACCCGTGCCGGGGTCGAGGACCTCGTCGAGGTCGCCCGTACCGCCGATCGCACCGGCTTCGCCTATATCGCCGTCTGCGACCATGTCGCCGTCCCCCGGCGGCTCGCCGACGCCATGTCGACCGTCTGGTACGACCCCGTCGCCACCCTCTCCTATCTCGCCGCCGCCACCCGCAGGGTCAGGCTGCTGAGCCATGTCGCCGTGGTCGGACTGCGGCATCCCCTGATCACCGCCAAGCAGTACGCCACCCTCGACCACCTCTCCGGCGGACGGCTGGTCCTCGGGGTCGGGGCCGGGCACGTCCGGGAGGAGTTCGAGGCCCTCGGGGCCGACTTCGACCGGCGCGGAGCGGTCCTGGACGAGACGATCGACGCCCTGCGCGCGGCCCTCGGACCCGGGGAGTACCCGGAGCACCGGGGCGAGCTGTTCGCCTTCTCCGGGCTGGGCCAGCGGCCCCGGCCCGCCCAGGAGCGGATCCCGCTCTGGGTCGGCGGCTCCTCGCCCGCCGCCGTACGCCGGGCCGCGCTCAAGGGCGACGGCTGGCTGCCCCAGGGCGACCCCCGGGACCGGCTGCCCGCGCAGATCGCCCGGCTCCGGCGGATCCGGGAGGCCGCCGGAATCGAAGCGCCCGCCGAGATCGGGGCCATCGCCGAACCGCTGTACGTGGGCGAGCCGGGCTGGCCGGTGGGGCGGCGGACTCTCACCGGGAAGCCGGAGGCGCTTGCGGAATCGCTGCGCGCCTATGCCGCGATGGGGGTGCGGCAGATACAGATCCGGCTGCGGAGCCGGAGCTGCCGGGAACTCACCGACCAGATGGCGGCGTTCGGCGCGGAGGTCGCGCCGCACCTCAATCCCTGAGCCCGGGCCCGGGCCCCGGGGTCCTCGCGTCGGGCGCCTGCGGGCGGGCGCCACGCGTCCGAGGCGGGCGCTTGGGGCGGCCGGGCGCCTGTGGTCGGGGCGGGCGGGGGGCGGTGCGGGCGCTCCGGGGTTGTGCCCACCCGTTCCGCCCTGCGGAACGACTGCCCACAACGTGGCTGCCGGAGCGGCTGTCGACAACGTGGCTGCGCCGCCGATAACGAGGAGACGTTGGGAGCGATGACGATGAGCGGAAGCGACAGCGGGACGGGGAAGCTGGACGGGCGCGTGGTGCTGATCACCGGGGCCGCGCGGGGGCAGGGCGAGGCGGAGGCCCGGCTGTTCGCCGCCGAGGGCGCCCGCGTCGTCCTCGGTGACGTCCTCGACGAGCAGGGCGCGGCCGTCGCGGACGAGCTGGGCAAGGAGACCGCGGTCTACGTCCGGCTCGACGTGACCCGCGAGGAGGACTGGGCGGCCGCCGTCGCCACCGCCGGGGAGCGGTTCGGGCGGATCGACGGGCTGGTCAACAACGCGGGCGTACTCCGCTTCAACGAACTGGTCCGCACCCCCGCCGCGGAGTTCCAGCAGATCACCCAGGTCAACCAGGTCGGGGTCTTCCTCGGCATCAAGGCCGTGGCCCCCGGGATCGCCGCGGCCGGCGGCGGCACGATCGTCAACACCGCCTCGTACGCGGGGATGACGGGCATGGCGTACGTGGGTGCCTACAGCGCCTCCAAGCATGCCGTGATCGGGCTGACCCGGGTCGCCGCGCTGGAGCTGGCGGCGAAGGGGATCCGGGTGAACGCCGTCTGCCCCGGCGCGGTCGACACCCCGATGACCGACCCGGCCGCCCTCGACCCCCGCGCCGATCCGGCGGCCGCGCGGGCGTCGGCGGCGGCGCTCTACCGGAAGGTGGTGCCGCTGGGCCGGGCCGGGCGGCCGGAGGAGATCGCCCGGCTGGTGCTCTTCCTGAGCTGCGAGGACTCCTCGTACATCACCGGGCAGCCGATCGTCATCGACGGGGGCTGGCTGGCCGGGGTCACCGCGGTGTGAGGCCGGGGGCGCCGAGGCGCGGCCGGTACGGGCCGGTGCCCGGCCCGCGCCCCGCCGGGTGCGTACGGCGACCGTACCCCCGAGTCCACCTGACGGGTCGTCAGCTATTGACGTCTCCCGGGGGCGGTGGAACAGTCGACGGCAGTGATCTGACGCTCCGTCAGGTATGCCGGGGCCGGTGACAACCAGGCGGCCGGGACCCAGAGCCGAGAACCGGAAACCGAGAACCGGAAACCGAGAACCGAGAACCGAGAACCGAGGACGGTGAACCACCCGTGGAATTCGGGATCTTCGTACAGGGATACGTCGGCAGGCGCGCCGAGACCGACCCGCTCGCCGAGCACAAGGCGCTCATGGAGGAGACGGAGTACGTCGTCGCCGCCGACCGCGCCGGCTTCAAGTACGCCTGGGCCTCCGAGCACCACTTCCTGGAGGAGTACTCCCACCTCTCCGCCAACGACGTCTTCCTCGGCTATCTCGCGCACGCCACCGACCGCATCCACCTCGGCTCCGGGATCTTCAACCCCCTCGCCCCGGTCAACCACCCCGTCAAGGTCGCCGAGAAGGCCGCCATGCTCGACCACCTCTCCGGCGGCCGGTTCGAATTCGGCACCGGGCGCGGCGCGGGCAGCCACGAGATCCTCGGGTTCCTCCCCGGCATCACCGATATGAACCACACCAAGGAGATCTGGGAGGAGACGATCGCCGAGTTCCCCCGGATGTGGCTCCAGGAGGAGTACCAGGGCTTCGAGGGCCGCCACTGGTCGCTGCCGCCGCGCAAGGTGCTCCCCAAGCCGTACGGGACGGCCCATCCGCCCATGTGGTACGCGGCCGGCTCGCCCCCCTCGTACGCCATGGCCGGGCGGAAGGGCCTCGGGGTCCTCGGCTTCAGCGTCCAGAAGGTCGCCGATATGGAGTGGGTCCTGGAGACGTACAAGACGGCCGTCGCGCAGGCGGAACCGGTCGGCGCCTTCGTCAACGACAACGTCATGGTCACCTCCACCGCCATCTGCGCGGAGACCCACGACAAGGCCGTCGAGATCGCCGTGTCCGGGGGGCTCAACTACCTCCAGTCGCTGCTCTTCCGCTACCACGACACCTTCCCCCGCCCCGACGGCGTACCCGAGTGGCCCGAGCTGCTGCCGGACTACACCGCCGAGATCGTCGAGATGCTGATCGCCGAGGAGCTGATGATCTGCGGCGACCCGGACGAGGTCCGCAGGCAGTGCAAGCGCTGGGAGCAGGCGGGCGCCGACCAGTTGTCGTTCGGGCTGCCGATCGGCATCTCGTACGAGGACACCATGACCACCATCCGGCTGATCGGCGAGCACGTGATCCCGCATATCGACACCGACCCGGTGCACCGGACCACCCGCTTCCGGGAGTCCGCGGCCGGGACGTCCGGAGCCTCCGGAACCCCCTGAACCGAGGGAGGAGAGAAGAGGAGAGACGATGCTCGACCACCTCATCCGGTCCGCGACCCTCGTGGACGGCACCGGAGCGCCCGCCCGCCCCGCCGATGTCGGGCTGCGGGACGGCCGGATCGCCGTCATCGGCCCGCCGGGCTCCGTCACCGGGCGGGCCGGGACCGAGGAGGACGCCGACGGGCTGGTGCTCGCCCCCGGCTTCGTCGACCCGCACACCCACTACGACGCCCAGTTGTTCTGGGACCCGTACGCCACCCCGTCCCTCAACCACGGCGTCACCACCGTCGTCGGCGGCAACTGCGGATTCACCCTCGCCCCCCTCCACCCCGCCCGTCCCGCCGACGCCGACTACACCCGGCGGATGATGGCCAGGGTCGAGGGCATGTCCCTGACCGCCCTGGAGGAGGGGGCGCCCTGGAACTGGCACACCTTCGGCGAGTACCTGGACGCCCTGGAGGGCCGGATCGCCGTCAACGCGGGCTTCATGGTCGGCCACTGCGCCCTCCGGCGGCACGTCATGGGCGAGGAAGCGATCGGCGGCCGCCCCACCGACGGGCAGCTCGCGGCGATGGTGGAACTGCTCCACGACGCCCTGCGCTCGGGCGCCTGGGGCCTGTCGACCACCCAGTCCGGCACCCACGCGGACGGCGACGGCAGGCCGGTGGCCTCCCGTCACGCCGGCCCCGGCGAACTCCTCGCGCTCTCCCGCGCCGTCGGCGAGCACGAGGGCACCCAGCTGGAGGCCATCGTCGCGGGATGCCTCGACCGCTTCAGCGACGAGGAGATCGACCTCTTCGTCGCGATGACCGCGGCGGCGGGCCGCCCGCTCAACTGGAACGTGCTCACCATCGACGCGGCGGTGCCCGAACGGGTGCCCCGGCAGTTGCTGGCGAGCGAACGGGCCCGGGCCGCGGGCGGCCGGATCGTCGCCCTGACCATGCCGATCCTCGCCCCGATGAACATGTCCCTCGGCACCTTCTGCGCGCTCAACCTGATCCCGGGCTGGGGCGAGGTACTGGCCCTGCCCGTGCCCGAGCGGATCGCGAAGCTCCGCGACCCCGCGGTCCGGGCGGAGCTGCTGCGCCGCGCCGACTCCCCGGAGGCCGGGGTCTTCCGGCGGCTCGCCGACTTCGCCCGGTACGTCGTCGGGGACACGTACAGCACCGGCAACGAGGGGCTCACCGGCCGGGCCGTCGGGGACATCGCCGCCGAACGCGGCCAGGACCCCTTCCACTGCCTGGTGGAGATCTGCGCCCGCGACGGGCTGCGGACCGTGCTCTGGCCGATGCCCCGCGACAACGACCCGGCCTCCTGGGAGCTGCGGCGGCGCACCTGGGAGCACCAGGACGTGCTGCTCGGCGGCTCGGACGCGGGCGCCCATCTGGACCGGATGTGCGGGGCGCCGTACACCACCCGCTTCCTCGGGGACTGTCTGCGCGGCCGGAAGCTGGTCCCGCTGGAGACGGCGGTCAGGATGCTCACCGGCGATCCCGCCCGGCTCTTCGGGCTGCGCGACCGCGGCCGGATCGCCGAGGGCCACCATGCCGACGTGGTGCTCTTCGACCCCGGCCGGATCGACGCCGGGCCCGCGACCCTGGTCCACGATCTGCCCGGCGGCAGCCCCCGGCTGGACGCCCGGGCGGCCGGGCTGGTGTCGGTCCGGGTCAACGGGGTGGAGACCATCCGCGACGACCGGGTGACCGGGGCCGTACCGGGGACCGTCCTGCGGTCCGGCCGGGACACCAGGACGGTGTCGACCCGGTGAGCGGCGCCGCGGTCGCGGGCCGGCTGTTCATCGGCGGGGAGTGGGTGGACCCCGGCGGCGGCCACTACGCGATCACCGACCCGGCCGACGGCAGCACCGTCGGGCCCGCGCCGGAGGCGAGCCGCGCCCAGGTGGCGGACGCGGTCGCGGCCGCCCGGGCCGCCTTCGGGCCCTGGTCGCGCACCCGGCCCGAGGAGCGGGCCCGGATCCTGGACGCGGCCGCCGCGATCATCCAGCGGGACGCCGCCGGATCGGCGGAGCTGGCCCGGCGGGAGAGCGGCGCGACCACCGCGACCGCGCGGGCCATGCAGGTGGGGGTGGCCGCGGCCCGCTTCCGCCGCTATGCCCGGGGCGCCCTGGAGCCGGTCGAACAGCCGCTGCCGCCGCAGGTCACCGCCGCCGGGCCGATGGGCGGCGGCGGGGTGCTGGGCGCGCTCGCGGTCCGCCGCCCGGTCGGGGTGGTCACCTGTGTCACCTCCTACAACAACCCGTGGGCCAATCCGGCGGGCAAGGTGGCCCCGGCGCTGGCCATGGGGAACACGGTCGTGGTGAAGCCCGCCCCGCAGGACCCGCTGTCGGTGTTCCGGATGGCGGCGGCACTGGCGGCGGCCGGGGTGCCGCCGGGCGTGGTCAACGTGGTCACCGGCTCGTCCCCCGGGGTGGGGGAGGCCGCGGTCGGCGACCCGGATGTCGACATGGTCAGCTTCACCGGCTCCACCGCCGTCGGCCGGCGGATCGCGGAGGTCTGCGGGCGCGGGATGAAACGCCAGCTCATGGAGCTGGGCGGCAAGGGCGCGGCCCTGGTCTTCGACGACGCCGACCTGAACGCCGCGGTCGCGGGCATCGGGACGACGTTCTCCTTCTACAGCGGCCAGATCTGTACGGCCCCGACCCGGGTGATCGCCCAGCGCGGGGTGTACGAGCGGATCACCGGCCTGCTCGCGGCGTACGCGGCAAGGCTCCCGGTCGGCCGCCCCTCCGACCCGGCGACGGTCGTCGGCCCGCTGATCTCGGCGGCCCACCGGGACCGGGTGGAGTCGTACATCGAGCTGGGCCGCAAGGAGGGCGCCCGCCTGGTCACGGGCGGCGACCGGCCGACCGGCGAGGGGCTGGACCGGGGGTACTACGTCGCTCCCACCCTGTTCGCCGACTGCACCGGCGGGATGCGGGTGGTCCGGGAGGAGATCTTCGGCCCGGTGGTCGTGGTCCTCCCCTTCGATACGGAGGAGGAGGGCATCGCCCTCGCCGCCGACAGCGACTACGGCCTGATCGACTACGTCTGGTCCGGCGACCCGGCACGGGCGTTCCGGGTGGCGGGGCTGCTGCGCTCGGGCGGGGTGGGCGTGAACACGGTCGGCCGCAATATGGAGGCGCCGTTCGGCGGCTTCCGGATGAGCGGCGTCGGCCGCGACACGGGCTCGTACGCCCTCCACGCCTACAGCGAGACCCAGTCCCTGGTCTGGCCGGGCGGCTGATGCCCCGCGGGGCGGGCGGGGCGCGCCGGGGCCGTGGCGGGGCGGGGGCAGGCCGGGCGTCAGCCCTCCGCCAGCGCCCGGGCCACCACCGGCCGCAGCTCCGCGTACTGCTCCGGGAGCGCGGCCAGCAGCCGGTGCTCCAGCGCGCGCCCGGGATCGGCGAGCATGCGGTCACCGGCGGCGACCAGCCCCCGGAACACCCGGTAGGTGCGGTCACCATCGGTGATCACGAAACCGCGGTAGCCCAGACCGGGCGGCGGACCCGGCGGACCCGAGGGACCTGACGGACCTGAGGGACCTGACGGACCTGAGGGACCTGAGGGACCTGACGGACCTGAGGGACCTGACGGACCTGAGGGACCTGACGGGCCTGAGGGACCTGAGGGACCCGGGGCACCCGGCGCACCCGCCTCGTCCGGCGGACCGGCCGCCGGGCGGAGGGCGGCGACCAGCTCCCGGAGGGCCGCCCCCGTTGCGCCCTCCGGCCGCCAGACGGGATTGGGGCGGCCGCTGAACAGGTCCAGTTCGACGATCACCGGTCGCCCTCCACAGGGGGTTGCCGCCCGGCGGCGGATCAGTTGATGACCACGGACTTCCCCGCGTAGAAATAGCGGCAGAAGTCGGTGTAGCCACCGCGGTTGCAGGTCTCGGGGTTGGTGATCAGCACCCCGCTCTCGTCGTAGTTGCGGGCTGCGGTGCCGCCGGGCTTGTGGCCCCAGAAGTCACCCTTCTGCTCCCGGTACCAGTGGTAGTCCCAGCCCGGCCAGACCACCAGGGCCATGAGCCGACGCGGGTACTCCGAGTCCGGCAGACAGTCGTAGCGGTATACCAGCCCGTCGGCGAGCGCCGCCTGGCTGACGTTGTAGCAGGCCATGGTGCCGGTCTGGGCGCCGTGCGCGCGGCCGGGCTGGGCGAACGTGTCGGTGCGGGAGTTGCGGGCGTAGTTGTAGCAGTTGTTGTACGGCTGGACCTCCGGGCGGTTCCAGAAGTCCGGGTTGAACGTGCTGACCTCGTAGTAGCAGGTCGCCGCCTCCGCCGTCTCCTGGGTGGAGACCTGGTCGGGGGGCCGTGGCGGGGTTTTCATCGCGGGGTGCCAGGTGGGTGGTCTCTCGAAGAAGGTGTGGAGCTGTTCCAGTACGAAGTCCCGGGTCCGGGCGTCGGCCGGGGCCGGGCCGTGCTGGTCCGGTCCGGCCTCGCTCTCCACGGGCATATCGGCCACGAGCCTGCGGGCCAGTTCGGCGGAGGCGGCCGGATCGGCCGCGGCGAGTGTGCCGAGCGAGAAGGCGGCCGGCAGACGGTCGGGCCAGGCGACGTTGTCGTCGGTGGCGGAGGCGACGGTCACCTCCCGGTAGCCGAGACCGTCGTATCCGGCGCCGGGCAGTCCGATCGCGTCCCGCGCCTCCTGGGCGACGGTTTCCAGCAGATTGCGGACGGCGCCCTCGTCGGTGACCACCCAGGTCGGGTTGGGGCGGCCGGAGAAGATCTGAACGGTGACACGGAGCATGCTGCGACCTCCGGTGCAGGGTGCAGGGGGGTGTACCGGGCCGTACGGGCGGACCGCCCGCGGTCTCCTGGGCCGAGTCTCCGGCCGCCCGGCCGCCCGTGCCGTGGCGGAAGGGTCCGTCCGGGTCCTCCGACGACCCCACCGGTGGAGCGGACGCCGGTTGTGCGCTCGACCGGTGGGGGCACGGCGGCCACCGGGGCGGACCGGTGACCCGCGGGGCGCTCCGCGCGGTGTTCGCTGAGGGCTCAGGGGAAAATTTCAAACCCGACAAAACGGACAGTGCTGCGGTTATCGTATGTCGTGAAAACGCCACTGGGCCTTGCATGGTGCGCTTGACGATCGTCATCAAGCTTTCATGTGCAGGTAATAATCCTGTAGGGCCACTGAAATCAAGGGTTCGATATCCGGACGAATGGCTTCCGGATGTGGAAACCGCAGGGTTTACCGTCCTGTCCATGACTCAGTTGGATGCCCGGCCGCAGGCCGGGAGCACGGTAGGGGGAGCCGCCCCCGGCGGGGGCGGTGGCGTACGCGGCAAAGGGCTCGGCGGCAACTCCGTCGGGCTGATGGGCAGTGCCGTCATCGGCATCTCCACCGTCGCGCCCGTCTACTGCCTCACCTCCACCCTCGGTTCCACCGCGGGCGAGGTCGGGCTCCAGATGCCCGCCATCTTCCTGGCCGGCTTTCTGCCGATGCTGCTGGTCGCCTTCGCCTACCGTGAACTCAACCGGGTCATGCCCGACTGCGGCACCTCGTTCACCTGGACGGTCAAGGCCTTCGGGCCGAAGATCGGCTGGATGTGCGGCTGGGGTCTGGTGGTCGCCACGATCATCGTGCTCTCGAATCTCGCCGGAGTCGCGACCTCCTTCTTCTGGCTGCTCGCGGGCGAGATCACCGGCAGCGATTCGGTGGCCGCGCTCAACGACAACAAGGCCGTCCACATCCTCACCGTCCTGGTCCTGATCGCGGTCGCCACCGCGATCAGCTACCGGGGCATGACGGCCACCAAGAGCGTCCAGTACGCCCTGGTGGGCCTCCAGCTCCTGGTCCTCGCGATCTTCGTGGCGATGGCGCTCGGCAAGGCCGGGGACTTCGAGACGTCCCTCTCCTTCTCCGCCGAGTGGCTGAACCCCTTCGCCGTCGAGTCCTTCGCCGCCTTCACCGCCGGACTCTCCCTCTCGATCTTCATGTACTGGGGCTGGGACGCCTGCCTCAGCGCCAACGAGGAGACCACCGGCAGCGGCAAGACCCCCGGCCGGGCCGCGCTGATCGCCATGGTCGTGCTGGTCGGCTCGTACCTCGTCACCGGTGTGGTGGCCCAGATGGCCGTCGGCTCCGGCGAGACCGGACTCGGCCTGGCCAACCCCGAGACCTCGGACAACGTCTTCGCCGTACTGGCCGGTCCGATCATGGGCACCGGCCTCGGTGTGCTGCTCTTCGTCGCCGTGCTGGCCTCCGCCGCCGCCAGCCTCCAGACCACGTTCATCCCGGTCGCCCGCACGGTGCTCGCGATGTCGGCGTACGAGGCGCTCCCGGCCTCCTTCTCGAAGGTCAACCCGCGCTTCAAGACCCCCGGCCTGGCGACCGTCGTCGCCGGTGTCGGCACCGGCGCCTTCTACACCGTCATGACGCTGCTCAGCGAGAACGTCCTCACGGACACCATCTACGCCCTCGGCCTGATGATCTGCTTCTACTACTCGCTGACGGCCTTCGCCTGCGCCTGGTACTTCCGCAAGGAGATCTTCCGCACCGGCCGCGACTTCGTCTACAAGGGCCTCTTCCCGGTCCTCGGCGGAGTGATGCTGGCGGCCGTCTTCGGCAAGACCCTCTACGACATGTGGGACCCCGCCTACAGCGGCTCCTCCGTCGGCGGTGTCGGCACGGTCTTCGTGATCGGTGTGGGCCTGCTGCTGCTCGGCCTGGTCATCATGCTGGTGATGCGCCGGACCAGCCCGGCGTTCTTCCGGGGCGAGGTCCTGAAGCGGGACACGCCGTCGCTGGTGATCAACGACTGACACGGGCGGCGTGGCGGTACGCGGTACGCGGTGCCGCCACGACGTACCGGATACGGGCCGGGGCCGGGCGCCCCGGCCCGTTCGCGTACCCCCGCATGTCCCGGGGCCGCCGCCGGGTCCGTGCGGGACGGGCGGGTGCCCCGCCGAACCGGGGCCGGTGCATGGGACACGTACCGGCATATGTGCTCCGGCCACCCCGTCCGGAGATTGCGGCGTGATAGCGATCATGTCCTTACCAGGGGGTTCGCCGTCCACCTAGCGTCGGGCGCGGTGCCGCCGGGGTCCGTCCCGGCGGCCTTCGCCGGAGGAGACGGCATGACAGTGAAGAGCGCACCACGGCGGCGGATCCGGCGGCCCGCAATGCTTCTGAGCGCCCTCGCGCTCGCCGCCGCATCGGTGGCGGTCACCGTACCCGCCCAGGCATCCGGCCCGGCCGCTCCGGCCGCTCCGGCCGTGGTGCTGCCCGCGCCGTCCGCCGGGGACACCCGGGCCGCGGTAACGGCCCTCGACGCCGGGCAGCGGTCCCAGCTCCAGGCGGAGATCGACCAGCAGCTCGCGGCCACCACCGGCGGCGTCCAGATCAGCGCCAACGAGATCTCCTACAACGGTGGCGAGCCCATCATGGTCTTCCCGCTGCCCGGCGCGGCGACGGCCCCGGCGTCCAGCGGGGCCGCGCTGACCACCGAGGGTGTCGACCCGGCGGTGATCGGAACGAACGCGGTGGAGGGCTGCCCGGCGGGAGAGTGGGACAACCGCTGGTACTGCTTCTACCAGCACCCGGACTTCGGGGGCCGTCGGCTCCAGTGGAACCAGGAGCACTGCAACGGCGTGAACTTCGGCCAGTACGACTTCCGCAACCGGGCGTCGGGATGGGTGAACACCACGATCCCCGGCCATCCCCTCCGGCTGAACGTCCATGTCTGGGACACCGACCCCGCGCCGGACGACTTCCTGTGGACCGGGACCCCCGGGGGCAAGGACGCGCATGTCGGCGCGGCCAACAACGACAAGGCCGACCTCTTCCGGTCCTGCCGCGGCGGCTGAGCACGGCGCACGGGGCGCATCGCATACGGGACACGGCATACGGCATACGGCCGGAGGGGCCTCGAGACCGGTGACATAGGTGCCGTCGCCCTGG